>JAVHNW010000273.1:0-2169 GCA_036169755.1 bacterium
CCCCGCCAGCAGACCTTCATACCAACCGCTAAACATGCAGACCATCCCGGTAAAAGAAAGTGTGGCGCAAAGTTTTCTCTGCGCAGGCGCGAAATAAATTTTGCGGTAGGGCTAAATGGTGCGCGTGAAAAACAAGGCTACATCGCGCGTGGCGTAGTGAATGTCGTTGTAGCCGCAAAATTCGTAGCCAAGTTTGAGCGCCATGTGAATGGCCGGGTAATTTTTCGATTGCATTTCCAAAATGGCGCGGGTCAATCCCAAATGTGCGCCCCAGCTTTCGGCAGAGGCGACCAGTTTGCGGCCAATTCCCTGACGGCGCCAGTCGCGGCCCACGATGATGTCGGTGATCCAGACGGCGTGCGAGACCATTTTTTCGGTGAAGCGCATGTAGCCAATCGGCTCCATGCCCACCAGCGCGGTTTGCATGGGCGTAAGGTGCCAGGTATCCGCGAGCAGGCTGGCCGGACGCGGATGAATGACCTGGGCGGCGCGGGGCAGGCGCACTTCACGGAAAATGGCGTCCACCTGGCCGGGATCGCGGCGCAAATCCAACTGCCAGACGTAATCCGTTTGCAGGTTGTGGTCGAGGGCGCTCAAGCGCGCCAGGTCTGTGGAAATGGTGTTGCGAATTTGAATGTCGCTCATGGTGTGGCAGGAGGTGAAATGCGCACAGGGATTTGGCAAGGCGGTTGAGCGGTGCCGGTGTTATCGGTGACGACCACCCGCAGGATGTAGTCGCCGGGCGTCAGCGTGGATGTGTTCCAGATGCCGAGCGAGGCGTCTCGCAGCGGGTCGCGTCCAGCGGCGATGGCGACCCAGTCTTCCGTTCCGGCGGGGGCATATTCATATTTGAAAAAGCCGAAATTGGGCAGGTCAACCGTCCCGGTCAATTCTACTGCGCCTTGCAGGGTTTGACCGGCCTGCAGGGAGGTGATAATTAATTTGCCGGGAATGCAGCCGATGGTTCCGGCGGGCGGCTGAGGCAGAGTCGGCGGCGGGGTGAAGTTGGCGGGCGGCGTAAATTGGGCGGTTGCCAGCAGATTGGGGGTCGGGGTCTGCAAAAATGTCGCCGCGGGAATGAAGGGAATTACAAAACTAATCAAACAAAAGAGGCTCAGGCCCATCATCAGCAGCAAAATGGCAATCACGCCCGAAGCGCGCAAACGCTGGAAGGCTACTTCTTTTTCCAGGCCAAAGACGCTGCTCCTCCACTCACGCCAGGCGCGGTACAGGTTGCGAAAGACAAACAAAGCCGCCAGGCTGAGCAGAAGGTAAAACGGAATTTCGGCTTTGACCAGAAAGCGAAATAAAGCGTCCACGGGTGTCTGCTTACAGGCCGCGCAAAACAGCGCGGATGATTTTTTCGAGGTTGGGGGTCATTTGTCGGCCCGCTTCGAGCACTTCCGCATGGCTGGTGGTGGTGTTGCCATCGAGGTTGGCTTTGTTGCTGATGCCCGAAATGCCCAAAACGCGCATTCCGCCATGCCGGGCGACGGTCACTTCGGAGACGGTGGACATGCCGACCGCATCGGCGCCAGCCAGGCGCAGGAAGCGTAAATCGGCGGGGGTCTCAAAGGAGGGGCCGCTCAGCCCGACATAAACGCCCTCGCGCAGGGTGATTTTTTGTTGGCGGGCGGCCTGCCGGGCCAGTTCACCCAGGGCGCGGTCGTAGGCCTGGCTCATATCGGGGAAGCGCTGACCAAGCGCCGGGTCGTTGGGGCCAATTAACGGGTTAAAACCATTCATGCCAATCATATTCAGATGGTCGCTAATCAGCATCAAATCGCCGGGGATGTACTCTGGGTGAATGGCCCCGGCGGCGTTGGTGACTATCAAAATTTCAATACCCAGGCGCTGCATGACGCGCACCGGCAGCGTGACCTGAGCCATGGAATAACCCTCGTAAAAATGGACTCGCCCCTGCATGGTCAACACGGGCTGATTTTCCAGCCGCCCAATCACCAATTGACCGGAATGCCCCCAAACGGTGGAGGTCGGCCAGTAAGGCAGTTCGGCATAGGGCAAAATATCGGGCGTCTGAATGGAGGCGGCCAAGCCGCCCAGCCCCGACCCTAAAATTAAACCCACGCGGGGTTGATAGTTTGTGCGCGCTCTCACGGCGGCGGCCACTTCATCTATTTGGGCAAGGTTAAAAAAAGGCTCATTAAT
>JAVHNW010000274.1:0-2167 GCA_036169755.1 bacterium
TGATGACTGAATTGCGGCCAAACATGGGGGCGCGGGCTTCGTTGTCAGAGAGGATGTCGGCCATCAGGTAGGCGTGTTCGGGGCGGATGACTTGTTCGCCCTGAGGCGCTTGATATTCGTAGATGACGTTTCCGGCGTAGTCGCTGATTTTGAGAATCGCTACCGGTGGAATCTTCAGCCCGTTGTTGGCGATGACGGCGTAGGCGCCGGTCATTTCCAGCAGCGAAACGTCTCCGCCGCCGAGAGTCAGCGCCAGGCCGTAGTCGTCACGCGTCAGGCTGGTAATCCCCAATCGGCGCGCCATCCCAATCAGCCCTTCGCTTTGTGGGGTGGCCGGGTCATCGTAAATGCCCGCAAATTGCAAGGTCTTGACGGCGGGGATGTTGAAGGAATTTGCCAGCGCAGTCCGAACCGTCACCGGGCCGTGAAATCTGCCATCGTAATTGACCGGCACATACGGCTCGCGCGGGTCATTGGGGTCGCCGGAGGGCGGAAAATAGGAAGGCACGTCCCAAATTAATGTGGCGGGTGTCCAGCCTTTTTCAAAGGCGGCCAGGTAGGTGAAGGGTTTAATGGAGGAGCCGGGCTGACGGGTTTGGGTGGTCGCCATGTTGACCTGGCCGGAAATGGCCTCGTTGTAGAAATCTGCCGAGCCGACCAGGGCGAGGATTTCGCCGGTTTGCGGGCGGATGGCGACCAGGGCGCCGTTGCTGGCATTTTTATCGGCCAGGGCGGCCACCTGCCCGCTGACAATTTGTTGGGCGCTTTCCTGCAGGGCCGGGTCCAGGCTGGTGGTGACGACAAAGCCAGAGCGGTAGATGGTTTGCGCATCGAAACGCGCTTCGAGTTGTTCGCGCACAAATTGCACCCAGTGCGGGTAGCGCGTTTGAATAGCGGGCGTGGGAAAATTGTAGCTGGTGATGGCTTGTTTGGCGGTCAGCCCATCTTCGATGGAAACGCAAATGGGGGCGGGCGCATTGCTGACGGCGATACAGTTTTCTTCCCGGCTCAGCAAAAACATCAAATCCAGCACATCGCTGAAGCGCTGCAAGGTGGCCTCGCGGTCGCTGTGGATGTCGTAGATGGAGGGCGCTTGCGGCAGGCCAGCCAAAAAAGCGGCCTGCGCCAGGTTTAAATCATCGGCCAGGCGGCCATCTTTGACGCCGCTCAACTGCCCGTCAATGCCTGCGCCAAAGTAGGTTTCGGCGGCGGCTTCGATGCCGTAGGCCAGGTTGCCGTAGTAAATTTCGTTCAGGTACAGTTCCAAAATTTCATCTTTGGAGTAGCGCCGGGTGATTTCTGCCGCCAGGATGATTTCACGCAATTTGCGCTGATAGCTGCGCTGGACGCGTTCTTCGGGCGAGAGCAGCAGGGCGCGCGCCAGCTGCTGAGTGATGGTCGAAGCGCCGGGGCCGTTTCCGCCGCTGGTGGCGTTTTCCCACAGCGCGCGGGCGATGGCTAAGGGGTCAAAGCCGGGGTGAGTGTAAAACCCCTTATCTTCGGTGGCGATGGTAGCGGCGATGACGTAAGGCGAAATTTTGCTGATGGAAACGTAGGTGCGCCGCCCGGCATTCGGGTCGAGAATTTCGTAGAGCGGGCCGCCGTTGCGGTCCAGCAGGCGCGTGGTTTCAAATTGCGCCGAGCGCGCGCGCAAATCTTCCACGCCCGGCAGGGCAGAAGCCACCGAAGCGTAGGCCAGCGCCGCCCCGATGGCGCCCAGCAGCGCCAGAATGACCAGCGCAAACAGCCCAAAAATCATTCCGCGCGCCAGGCAGCCCGCTCTGCGCCGCCAGTTGATGGGCGGTTGGGCGGGAGGGCGCGGCCCTGTCAGCGTGTGCAGCGCCGCCGGGGCCACGCGAGTCGCGTTCAGGTCGGTTTCGTCCACTCTTTCGGGGAGAGGCAGGTAAGGCTCCGGGTAGAGCGGCGCAGGCCGGTTGGAGCGACTCCCATCCGGCAGGAGCGTCCCTGTTTCGTTGGGGGTTTTGTTCGAGCGGCGCGTGCTTCCAAATTCGGGCAGTTTATTCATGGGGTTTTTGGGCTGGGAGCCAGGAGTTTCGGAGCCTGGCTACTTGTTTTTGACAAGCACTGTCCAATTTCCTTTCATGACAACCTCGTCTTTTTGGTTGTGGACGGCCACATTCAGCGTGACCGCTCCGCCGCCCAGGCG
>JAVHNW010000275.1:0-2167 GCA_036169755.1 bacterium
TTTTGCTCAGCCTGCTAAAAATTCGCGCCACCCTGTTCGCGCTCATCATCACCTACACCGCCTTTGGCATGCCCTTCTGCATCTGGAACATGCGCGCCGCTTTCCAAAGCATTCCCAAAGAAGTGGAAGAAGCCGCCTTTTTGGATGGCGCGGGCGACCTGCAAACATTTTTCTTCATCACCCTGCCGCTGGCGCTGCCCTCCATCGGAGTCGCCGGGCTGGTGGCCTTTCTCACCGGCTACTCCGAATTCGCGCTGGGCTGGCTCTTTGTGGAAAAAGCCGACACCGTCACCCTTTCCATGGCAATTTGGGCCATGGTGCAAAGCCAATATCAGGGTGGCGCGCAACCCTGGAGCGCCCTCGGCTCCTTTGCCCTGCTGATTGCCCTGCCGGTGGTAGTGGTCTTTTGGCTGCTGCAAAACACACTCTTCAGCCGCTTCACCTATCACCAAGTATGAACCCCTGGCTAAAAACCCCCGAAACCCGCCTGCTGCTGGCGCACATCAGCGGCAAAAACAAAAGCTGGTGGCTGGCGCATCCCGAAGCCGCGCCCTCGCCCACAGAGCAGAAAAAACTGCGCGCCGCCGCAAAACGCCTGCAGGCGGGCGAGCCGCTGCCCTATATTTTGGGCCACTGGGAATTTTACGGGCTGGAGTTTGAGGTCTCGCCCGAGGCGCTGATTCCACGCCCAGAGACGGAACTGCTCATCGAAACCGCCAGCCGCTGGCTGAAGAAACAATCCCCGCTGGGAGCGGGGCTGCGCTGCCTGGACGTTGGCAGCGGCTCAGGCATTATCCCCATCACCCTGGCGACTCTCCTGCCCCAGGCGCAGTTTGTGGCGATGGACATTTCCGCCACCGCGCTGAACCTGGCGCGGCGCAACGCCGTCAAACACCGGGTGAGCGAGCGCGTCCACTTTGTGCAGGCTGATTTGGCGGGGGTTCTCTCTCATTCTGCGCCGTTTGACCTGCTCAGCGCCAATTTGCCCTACATTCCCAGCGCAACGCTGCGGGAATTGCCCATTTTTGGGCGTGAACCAACCCTGGCGCTGGATGGTGGCGCAGACGGGCTGGAACTCATCCGCCGCCTGGTGGCCCAGGTGGCGGCGAACAAGATTCAGTGGGGGCTTTTTCTGCTGGAGGTCGAGTATCGGCAAGGAGCGGCGCTAAAAGCCCTTTTGCAGGAAACTTTTCCAGACGCCACCATTTCCATTCAAAAAGACCTGGCCGGGCTAGACCGGCTGGCCGTGGCGCAAAACAGGCCATAAATTCCCGTTAAATTATCACGGAACTGCCATGCTGACCCGAGCAAATTCGGCTATCCTTGAAAACATGCGTTGGATATACCTTTCTCCTCACCTGGATGACGCCATTCTCTCGGCTGGCGGGCTTATTTGGGAACAAACCCACACCGGTATTCCCGTGGAAATTTGGACAATTTGCGCTGGAAATCCGCCGTCCGAAGAACTCTCAGAAATGGCGGCAAAACTTCATCAAAAGTGGGGCGGCGACTCGCCGCTCGACACGGTGCGACTGCGCCGCGCCGAAGACCAGAACGCCGCCCGCCGCGTGGGCGCCGCCACCTTGCATTTACCCATTCCCGATTGTATTTACCGCCGTTCCAAAACCGGTAGCCTTTATTACCCCGATGAGGTCTTCACCGCCCCCAACCCCGCCGAACAGGCGCTTGTTGAGCAAATCCGCGCCATGTTGGCCGAGCGCCTGACGCGGCACGATACCGTTGTCTGCCCGCTGACCATCGGCGGACACATTGACCATCGCATCACACGCGCTGCCGCCGAACAGTTGGGTCGCCCGCTCTGGTACTACGCTGACATCCCCTATCTCATAGACCACCCCGCCGAACTTCCCTCTGCCGCCAGCGGACTTTCCCCGAAAAATTTCTTCACCTCGCAACAGGGGTTGAGCGCCTGGCAGGAAGCGATTGCCGTTTACGCTTCCCAACTTTCTGGCTTGTTCGATGATGAGCAGGATATGCGCCAAAAAATCCGCGAATACTGCCAGCGGAACAACGGCGTTTTGCTCTGGGAGCCAGAGTCGGCGGCTTGATTTTGAGTGAGAACCGTGATATAGTTGTCACGCTCGTAAAAATTTCGTGTAACTTATCAAATTGCATCCCGAAACTGGGATGCAATCTATCTTATAAA
>JAVHNW010000276.1:0-2166 GCA_036169755.1 bacterium
TTACCGAGAAAGGGCTGGTTGGGCGCGTGGACGCGGTCATCGCCAGCGCGGCGCGCGTCCAACTGATTACCGATCCCGGCTCCTCGGTCAATATTCGCCTGGAAAAGGCCGGGCGCGAGGCGGCGCTGGCGGGTTCGGTCTCCGGTGATTTATCGCTGGAACTGGTTTCGCAGGACGTTCCCGTTGAAATTGGCGACATTCTGCTCACCTCCGGCCTGGGCGGCGGCTTCCCGCCCGATTTAATCGTCGGCCAAATTCTCAATGTCCGCAAACGCGACAGCGACCTGTTTCAACAGGCCACCGTTCAGCCGGTGGTGGATTTCGCCGCCCTGAAAATCGTGCTGATTATCACTGACTTCCGCTCGGTAGATATTTCTCCCCTGCTGCCCACCCCCTGATTTTTATGCGCAATCTGATTGCTTTTCCGGTGCTGGCGCTGGCGCTCCTGCTCCAGATGGCGGTGTTTGGACGCATCACCCTGCTTTCTGGCGCGGCGGATGTGACTCTGCTGCTGCTGGCTGGCTGGGCGCTGCAAGAGCAGGTTGATTCCTGGTGGCTGTGGGCGCTGTTGGCCGGGCTGCTGGGCGCTTTTGCCAGCGGCCTGCCGCTGCTGGCTTTACCGCTTTCCTACCTGGCGGTGACCGGTCTGGCGCGTCTCGTTCAGCGCCAGGTCTGGCGCCTGCCGATTTTGGCCATGTTTACAGTCACCCTGCTGGGGACGCTGACCCAGCATTTTATCGTTTTTCTGGCGCTTCAATTGACGGGTTCGCCCATTGCTTTGGGGGATGTCCTGGCGTTCATCACCCTGCCCAGCCTGTTTTTGAATTTCCTGCTGGCTTTTCCGGCGTATGCCGCCATGCGCGACCTGGCCGAATGGGTATACCCATCAGAGGATTGGTTATGAGCACAAACGAAACTTCCCGCGCAGAAATTGCCCCCTGGCGCGCGCTCGTGGTCTACCTGGCGCTGGCGCTGGCCGTGGCGCTGATTATTGCGCGATTGTTCAGCCTGCAAGTTATTGAATACGCCGACTGGCTGGCTCAGGCTGAAGAAAATCGCACCCGCGAAATCATCAACCCCACCTCGCGCGGAATCATCTACGACCGCAACGGCACCATTCTCGCCAGCAATGTCGCCGCCTACAATGTCGTCATCACCCCGGCTTATCTGCCCAACGACCAGGCCGATATCCAACGCATCTACCGCGAACTATCCGCGTTAATTGGCCTGCCCACCGGCCTGCCGCTGACCGATGCAAGCATCGAAGCCGCCAAACTGGTTTCGCCCTGCGTCCCAGGCCCCGGCATTTCTCAACTGGTTTACCTGCAGAATACCAACGCCCCCTACAAATCAGTCAAAATTCAATGCAATGTAAGCGAAAAAATGGCGCTGATGGTGCGTCAAAAAGCGATGAACTGGCCCGGCGTCAGCGTGGAAATCGAACCGATTCGCAATTATCCCACCGGCTCACTCACTGCCGATGTGGTTGGTTTCCTCGGCCCCATCCCGGCCTCGCAGCAAACCGTTTACGAAGATTTGGGATTCGTTTCCGGGCGCGACAAAGTCGGCTACGCGGGGGTGGAATCCTACTTTGACGAAATTCTACTCGGCAAAAATGGCCGCCGCGTGGTGGAAGTGGACGTGGCTGGTCAGGAACTGCGCAACCTTCAGCCGCCGGTCGAGCCTGTTCCCGGCGAAAATTTGGTGCTGACCATTGACACCCGCCTGCAAAAAGCCGCCGAAGCCGCGCTGATTGGTGAAGTAAATTACTGGAATAATTACTTTGGCCGTGTGCGCATCTCCAGCGCCGTCACCGCCGCCATCAACCCCAAAACCGGCGAAATCCTGGCCATGGTTTCCTACCCCACCTACGAAAACAACCGCATGGCGCGCGTCATCCCGGCCTACTATTACAACCAGTTGGAAGAAGACCCGCGCAAACCCTTGTTGAACCATGTCATTTCGGATGAACTTCCGCCCGGCTCGGTTTTTAAACTTTCCACCGCTACCGGCGCCCTCAACGAAGGTGTGGTCACTGCCAGCCAAATCATCCAGGCTCCCGGCCAGTTGATTTTGACTGAATCGTTTTCGCCCTCCGACCCTGGCCGTGAACGCCCCTTCGTTGATTGGATTTTCGACAAAAACCCCGAAGGCTTTGGCACCATT
>JAVHNW010000277.1:0-9614 GCA_036169755.1 bacterium
AAAAATGACCAAAAACGGGACACGCGCCTCGCAGGAATTAATCAACGCCGTGGCCTCTGACGCCGCCGGACGATTAGTCACCCGCATGGTGCTCGACCGGCTGAAAGCCATCGCCACCGGGCAGGCGCCCGCCCTCGAAGCGGCGACCCAGCCCGCGGCTGAGTCTGCTCCCGCTGAAGCGGAGGCCAAGCCCAAAAAGAAAAGAGCCGCCAAAAAGGCCGAAAGCGCCGAGTAGGCGGGTCTCTTCCGACCAACAAAAAATCCCCGGTCAATGCGCCGGGGATTTTTTGTTTTCTTACGAAAATCCAATGATTTGCGGGTATGATTGCCAAACCTACACAGGAGGAACCATGACCCCAAACTTTAATAATCTCGTCCCCATGGTGGTGGAATCGTCCGGGCGCGGTGAACGCGCTTACGATATCTACTCGCTTTTGCTGAAAGAGCGCATTATTTTTATGGGCATGCCCATTGATGACCAGGTGGCGAATGTCATTGTGGCGCAGCTGTTGTTTTTGAGCCACGAAGACCCGGAAAAAGAAATTCAAATGTACGTCAACTCGCCCGGCGGGCAGATTTATGCCGGGCTGGCAATTTACGACACGATGCAGATGATTCCCAACCCGATTAGCACGGTGGCAGTCGGCATTACTGCCTCGTTTGGCACGGTGTTGCTGACGGCTGGCACCAAGGGCCGCCGTTACGCCCTGCCGAATGCCACCATCCACATGCACCAGCCGCTGGGCGGAGCGCAAGGCCAGGCCACCGACATCGCCATTCAGGCCAAGCAGATTTTGCGGCTGAAGACTTTGCTGAATGGAGTCATGTCCAAACATACCGGCCAGTCACTGGAAGTCATCGAGCGCGACACTGACCGCGATTATTACCTGGACGCAAAACAAGCCGTGGAATATGGCCTGGTGGACCAGGTTTTGGAAGTGCCAGAAAAAAAATAGCCAGACTTTTGGCTGTCTCTGTGGTCGGTCAGAAATTTGCGGCAACACAAATTTCTGACCGACTTTTTGCGCGGCTGAAAGCCGCGCCACATCCAGCATTCATCATTTATAATCCTGCTCCATGAGCCTGCTTCCCTCCCACATTCGCGGATTAATTCTCGACATGGACGGCGTCATCTGGAAAGCGGATGCGCCGATTGGCAATTTGCCCGCCACCTTCGCCAAAATTACGGCGCGGGGGTTAAGGTTTGTCTTTGCCACCAACAATTCCACCCGCACGCCTCAGCAATACGTGGAACAACTGGCCCGCCTGGGGCTAAACGTTGCGTCCGAACAGGTAGTCACCTCGTCTTTGGCCGCCGCCGCCCTGCTGAAAAAGCGCCTCGCGCCGGGGGCGCGGGTTTTCGCCATCGGCGAGGATGGCCTGTTGGCCGCGCTGGCAGAAAATTCGCTGGAGGCGCTGCCGCTCGAAGAAGCCGAATCCGCTCAGGCAGTGGTCATCGGCATAGACCGGAAAATCAACTTTCAGAAAATGGCCGAAGCCGCCCTGCTGATTCGGCGCGGCATTCCCTTTTACGCCACCAACCTCGACAAAACCTTTCCCACCCCGCGTGGGCAAATTCCCGGCTCCGGCGCCTGGGCCGAGGTACTCATCACCGCCAGCGGCATCCAGCCGATTGTGGCCGGGAAACCCTCCACCGCCATGATGGAACTGGCGCTGGAACGACTCGGCCTGCCGCGCGAATCTGTCCTGGTGGTCGGCGACCGGCTGGAGACGGACATCGCCGCCGCTCAGGCCGCTCACTGCCCAACGGCGCTGGTACTTTCTGGCGTCGCCACCCGCGCCCAGGCGGAAGCCTGGCGGCCCGCCCTCAGCGTGATTGCCAGCGACCTGGCTGAACTGCTCGGATAACCTTGAACCTGCCTCTGACCTATGACCTTGACCTGCCCGCCCTGACGGAACTTGTCCAAAATTGGGGCGAACCTGCCTACCGCGCCCGCCAGATTTGGACTGGCTTGTACAAAAACTTTTGGCAATCGCCAGAAGAATTTACCAGCCTGCCAAAATCTCTGCGTGAAAAAATGGCCGCCGGGCTGCGCTTTCAGCCGCTGACCCCTACCCTGAAACTGGATTCCAGCGATGGACAAACCCGCAAAACGCTGTTCGCCCTGGCGGATGGCCGTCAGATTGAAGCCGTTCTCATGCGCTACGAGCGCCGCCGCACGCTGTGCATTTCGACGCAGGCGGGCTGCGCCATGGGCTGTACTTTTTGCGCCACCGGGCAAATGGGATTTAAACGTCATTTGAGCAGCGGGGAAATTGTGGCGCAGGTCATGTTTTACGCGCGCCTGCTGGCAGAAGAAAAGCTGGCCGTGACCAATGTCGTGTTGATGGGTATGGGCGAACCGTTTCACAACTACGAAAACAGCATGGCCGCCATTGACCGACTGAATGACAGCCAAGGTTACAATTTTGGTGCGCGCCGCTTTACGGTTTCCACCTCCGGCCTGGTGCCTGCCATTCGACAATTTGCCAGTGAAAAGCGCCAGGTCAACCTGGCTGTTTCGCTGCACGCCGTAGAGGACGCGGCGCGTTCGGCCATGATGCCGGTCAACAGGCGCTACTCCATTGCGGAATTAATGAGCGCCTGCCGCGACTATGTTCAGGCCACCGGACGGCGCATCAGTTTTGAGTGGGCGCTGATTCACGAGGTCAACGACAGCCCCGAAACCGCGCAAAAACTGGCTGATTTATTAAAAGGCCTGCTTTGCCACGTCAACGCCATTCCGCTCAACCCGACCACCGGCTACGCCGGTCAGCCCACCTCGCGCGAGCGCGCCGCCGCTTTTCAGGCCACGCTGGAGAAAAACGGCATCCCCTGCACCATTCGTATGCGGCGCGGCATTGATATTCAGGCCGGTTGCGGCCAACTAGCCTCTCGTTCTGTGTAGTTTATTTTTTCTTTTTGCCTTTTTGCCATAGTGGCTATGCGCAATTTTTGTTTTTTATTTTCTAGCCGCAGTACCCCCAAGGCTGTGATATAAATTCTCGCTTTCCAAAATTTCTCTCAGAAAGCCCTTTCTTATGACTGACGAATTTCCCATCACTTCCCCTCTCCCCGACACACCCACACCCGAGGCCGAACTGCCCGCCGGGCCAGGCTGGTTATCTTACAAACCGCTGGCCGCCTTCCCCAATTTGAGCGTGGAAATTCTGCTCTTTGCGGCAATCTTTTTACTGGCCGTCATCACTCGTTTTTATGACCTGGGCACGCGCGTGATGAGCCACGATGAAAGCCTGCACACCTACTATTCCTGGCAGTTATATCGCGGGCAGGGCTATCAGCACAACCCGATGATGCACGGGCCGCTGCAATTTCACATGCTGGCGCTGTCCTATTTCATTTTTGGCGTCAACGATTTCACGGCGCGCATTCCGGCGGCGCTCTTCAGCATCGCCGCAGTCGCCGCGCTGTGGTACTGGCGGCGCTACCTGGGGCGACTTGGCGCGCTCCTCGCCGCGCTGATGATGACCATTTCGCCTTACATGCTGTTTTACGGGCGCTATGTGCGCAACGAAGCCTTCGTGGCGTTTTACGGCATTTTGGCGCTCTACGCCGTTTTGCGCTACCTGGAAAACGGACAGCCGCGCTACCTGTACCTGCTGACAGCGGCCACGGCCCTGCATTTCACGGTCAAGGAAACCGCTTTTATCTACACCGCCGAAATGCTGATTTTCCTGCTGGCCTACTTCGTCTCCAGCGTGACGCGCGCGCCCTGGGGTGAGCGCAAAGCCGAATTCAACGGTTTTCTCATCAGCATGGGCGCAACCGCGCTTGGGTTGGGCGGCGCGCTCGGCCTGGCCTATGTCGAGGCCAAACTCAAAGGCCCGGTCAGCGGAGACGCAACCGGCGCAGGCCAGCAGCTGGCGCTGCCAGCCTCGGTCGCCCCCATCGAAATCGGGCTGGCCCTGATCGGCCTGCTCGGCCTGATCGCCGCAGGATTCTTCCTCGTGCGCGGGCTTTCCATCGAACACCTGCGCCGCGAGCGTTCGCTCGACATGTTTTTGCTGCTCGGCACGCTGATTGTCCCCACCCTGATTCCTTTCCCAATGGTTCTGGCCGGGCTAAACCCGCTGGACTACAGCCCAAGCGGACTGCTCTACACCGGGCTGTTTTTACTGCCGGTTGTGCTGGTCGCCGCCTTAATCGGCTACTGGTGGAACTGGAACAGTTGGTGGCGCGCGGCGGTTTTGTTTTACGCCATTTTTACCGTTTTTTACACCACCCTTTTTACCAACGGTACCGGGTTTTTCACCGGGCTGGTCGGCTCGCTCGGCTATTGGCTCGAACAACAGGGCGTGGAGCGCGGCAGCCAGCCCTGGTATTTTTACCTGCTGATTCAGATTCCGGTCTATGAATTTCTACCTTTCTTCGCCAGCCTGCTGGCTGCCGCGCTGGGTTTTCGGCGATTAAAACGGGAAACCCCGCCCGCGGAAACTTTGCCCGCCGCGCCGGAAGGCGAAGCGCCCGCTGAATTATTTGTCGCGCCGCCGCCCATCGCCGAAAATCTCTCCACCGATTCGGTCAGCAGCAATCTGCGCAACACCTTCGCCCTGCTCGCCTGGTGGAGCGTTGCCAGCCTCGCCGCTTTCACCCTCGCCGGAGAAAAAATGCCCTGGATTACCGTCCACCTGGCGCTGCCAATGATTTTATGGGGCGGCTGGGCCATCGGTGACGTGGTGGAGCGCATCCACTGGAGCGAGCTGCGCCAGCGGAATATTTTCACCGTAGTCGGGCTTGCGCTGATATTTCTCTTCAGCGCCGTGGGCATCTTTTTAGCCTGGAATGGTGGAACAGCGCCTTTTTCTGGCAAAGAATTAATTCAATTACAAGCCACCAGCTCTTTCCTGCTGGCGGCCATCGGCCTGTTTGCCAGCGGGCTGGGATTATTCTTCTTGTTCAGAGAAAATTGGCAGCTTAAGCAGGCGCTGTCTTTGCTGATTGTCGCTTTTTTCGGGCTGCTGGCTGTTCTCACCGCGCGCGCCGCTTTCCGCGCCGCCTACATCAACTACGACAGCGGTATGGATTATTTGGTATACGCGCATGGCTACACCGGCAACAAAGATGTGCTGCGTCAGGTGATGGAAATTTCTGAAAGAACCACCGGCGACCGCTACGCCATCAATGTCGCTTACGATGACGATACTTCCTGGCCGATGTCGTGGTACATGCGCGAATTTCCCAACGCTGTTTTTTATGGCAACCAGCCCAACCGCGACCTGCGTAATTCACCCGTCATCATTGTCGGCGACAACAATTTCAGCAAAATTGAGCCCATCGTCAGCAAAGAATATCTACGCTACGACTACATCCGCATGGTCTGGCCCAATCAGGATTACTTCAACCTGACGCCGGAACGCTTCAGCAATGCCATCAGCGACCCGGCCCTGCGCGCGGCAATTTTCGACATTTGGCTCAACCGCGACTACACCCGCTACGCCCAGGCCACCGGGCGTGAGTCGCTGACCAATCAAAACTGGGACCCATCCGACCGGATGCGGCTTTACGTCCGCAAAGATGTTGCCAGCCAGTTGTGGAATTACGGCGCCGCGCCAGCCGAGGCTGAACCCGTCAGCGACCCCTACGCTGGGAAAGTGACCCAAATTGAAGCCGGGCTGGTTTTTGGCGAAATCGGCCAAAACCCCGGCCAGTTTAACGCGCCGCGCGGACTGGCCTTTGCGCCGGATGGCTCGCTCTACGTGGCCGATTCGCGCAATCACCGCATCCAACATTTTGACGCGAAGGGAATCTTCATTAATCAATGGGGAGCCTTTGGCGATTTGCTCAACACCGGCCAGGCGCCCATCGGCACTTTTGATGAACCCTGGGGTGTGGCGGTCGGCCCGGATGGTTCGGTCTACGTCAGCGACACCTGGAATCACCGCGTGCAAAAATTCAGTGCCGAGGGCCAGCCCATCAAAATGTGGGGCGTCTTCGGTCTGGCGGCAGAAGCGCCAGACGCGCTCTACGGCCCACGCGGCATCAGCGTGGACGCGGCGGGGCATATTTTCGTGGCCGATACCGGTAACAAGCGCATCGTCATTTTCGACTCTCAGGGCAAGCTGCTCAACTCGTTTGGCAGCGAGGGCGCCGAGGCTGGTCAGTTCTACGAACCGGTGGATGTGAAAATCGGGCCAGACGGCAACGCCTACGTCACCGACACCTGGAATCAGCGGGTGCAGGTTTTTGCTCCCGGCGGCGCAGACGGCCTGGAATTCACGCCCCTGCGTCAGTGGAGCGTGGACGGCTGGTTGAGCGACTCGCTCGACAACAAACCCTACATCGCCATTGCGCCCAACGGACACGTCTTCATCACCGACCCGGAGGGTTACCGCGTCATCGAATTCAGCGCGGAGGGGCTGGTGGTGCGCGTCTGGGGCGATTACGGCGCGGAAAATTTCGCCTTCACTCTGCCGTCTGGCATCGCCAGTGATGCGGCGGGCAACATTTGGGTGACAGACGCCGGGTACAACCGCGTCATGCGTTTCACGCTGCCGTAAAGATGCCGGTGGTATAATTTTCGCGCCGGGAACGCCACCGGTAAAATCCTCAGGGAGAAACCCTTCCATGAAACTTCACGAATATCAGTCCAAACAGATTTTCTCTCGTTACGGAATTCCGATTCCAAAAGGGAGAGTCGCCTCCACCCCCGCCGAAGCGAAAAGCATCGCCGAAGAATTGGGTGGGCGCGTTGTCGTCAAATCGCAGGTGCTGGTCGGTGGGCGCGGGAAAGCGGGCGGCATTCGCCTGGCAAAAGACCCCGCCGAAGCCGAAACGCTTGCCGGTCAAATTCTGGCCATGAAAATCAAGGGCCTGCCGGTGCGCAAAGTGTTGATAGATGAAGCCGCCGCCATTGGGCAGGAAATCTACCTCGGCATCACCAATGACCGCGCGGCCCGCAAACCAGTCATCATGGTTTCCGCCGCCGGTGGCGTGGAAATTGAAGAAGTAGCCAAAACCAACCCGGAAAAAATCATCAAATCGCATGTTGACCCGCTGCTGGGCATCAAAGACTACCAGACACGCGACATTGCCGCCAGCATTGATCTGCCGCGCGAATACTGGAAAGTTTTTGGCGAAATCGTCAAAGGCTTGTGGCAGGCCTACAGCGATACCGACGCCACCCTGGCTGAAATTAACCCGCTCGTCATCACCCAAGATAAGCGCATGGTGGCGTTGGACGGCAAAATGCTGATTGATGACAATGCCCTGATGCGCCACCCCGACCTTTCGGAAATGCGCGACACAGACGAAGACGCCCCCGCCGAAATCGAAGCCCGCAAACACGGCCTGACTTTCATCAAACTGGATGGCAACATCGGCTGCATGGTGAATGGCGCCGGGCTGGCCATGGCAACGATGGACATCACCAAACTCTTCGGCGGTGAACCAGCCAACTTTTTGGATATTGGCGGCGGCGCTGGCGCCGATAAAGTCGCCGCGGCCATGCGCATCATTCTTTCTGACCCCAACGTCAAGGCCATTTTGTTCAACATTTTCGGCGGCATCACCCGCTGTGACGAAGTCGCCAAAGGCATTCTTGTCGCCATGAAAGAAGTCAAACCCAAAGTACCGATGATTGTGCGCCTGGTCGGCACCAACGCCGAAGAAGGCCGCCAACTGCTCGCAAACGCCAAAATGATTACCGCCGAAACCCTGGCCGACGCCGCCCAAAAAGCCGTCAACGCGGCGAAAGGAATCTAACCATGAGCATCCTTGTCAACAAAGATACCCGCCTGCTCGTGCAGGGCATCACCGGCGGCGAAGGACTATTTCACACCCAGCAAATGCTGGCCTACGGCACCAACATTGTCGGCGGCGTAACCCCCGGCAAGGGCGGCGAATGGGTGGAAGGGAAAATTCCCGTCTTCGACTCGGTCAAACGCGCCACCGAATTAACCGAAGCCAACGCCAGCATCATCTTCGTCCCGGCGCGCTTCGCCGCAGACGCCATGTTTGAAGCCGCAGATGCTGGCATTCCGCTCATCATCTGCATCACCGAGGGCGTCCCCGTGCAAGACATGATGCGCGTGCGCAACTACCTCGACCAAAAACACGTCCGACTGATTGGGCCCAACTGCCCCGGCCTGCTGACTCCCGGCGAGGCCAAAATTGGTATCATCCCCGGCAACATCGCCATCCCCGGCAATGTCGGCGTTGTTTCGCGCTCTGGCACGCTCACTTACGAAGTGCTCTACGCCCTGAAGAATGTTGGCATGGGCTCCAGCACCTGTGTCGGCATCGGCGGCGACCCGGTCAACGGCACCAACTTCATTGACTGCCTGCAAATGTTTGAAGCCGACCCGCGCACCGAAAAGGTTGTTTTGATTGGTGAAATTGGCGGCACGGACGAAGAAAAAGCCGCCGAATACATCGCCACCAAAATGAGCAAACCCGTTGCCGGATTCATCGCCGGTCAAAGCGCGCCTCCCGGCAAACGCATGGGACACGCCGGAGCCATCATCGAGGGCGGCGCCGGAACTGCCGAGGGCAAAGTCGCCGCCCTCAAAGCCGCCGGCGTACGCATGGCGCGTCACCCCGAAGAAATCCCCGGCCTGCTCAAATAGCCGCAGCCCGCAAAAACTATCAAAAAACAAAGAAGGACAGGTCAAATGGCCTGTCCTTCTTGTATAATCGGGGAACGCTTAGCGGTGGCTGTCAATATACTTGACCGCTTCGCCCACCGTGGTAATCTTCTGGGCGTCATCGTCCGAAATTTCCGCGCCAAATTTATCTTCAAAAGCCATAATCAGCTCAACCAAGTCGAGCGAATCGGCCTCCAGCTCTTCACGGAAACGCGCTTCCGGCGTAATCTTGCCCTCATCCACGCCGAGCAAATCCACAACAATCGCCTTGATTTCGGCATACGTGTCTGCCATAGTTTCTCTCCTTGAAATAATTTTAGAATTTGAATAGCGGCGATTCTACCACTACAATCAACAGGAACACGGCCCCATGAAAAAAGTTGCGCCCATAGAACAACGCAAAGACGACCACATCAAAATCAACCTGGAGCGGGATGTCCACTCTGCCAGAACGACCGGCCTCGAGAAGATTTTCCTCCTGCACGAGGCCTTGCCCGAATTAAACCTGGACGAAGTTTCCACCCGCCTGAGCCTGTTCGGCCACCCACTAAGCGCCCCCCTGCTGATAAGTTCCATGACCGGCGGCACCCGTGATGCAGCCAGCATCAATCAACGCCTGGCTGAAGCCGCCCAGGAATGTCACATCGCCATGGGCGTTGGCAGCCAACGCGCCGCCATCGAACAGCCCGAACTGGTCGCCACCTTCAATGTGCGTAAATCCGCGCCGGATATTTTGCTCTTCGCCAACCTGGGCGCCATTCAACTCAACTACGGCTATGGCCTGGACGAATGCCGCCGCGCCGTGGATATGCTCGAAGCCGATGCGCTCTTCCTGCACCTGAACCCACTGCAAGAGGCCGTCCAGCACGGCGGCGACCTGCGCTGGGCCGGGCTGGCAAAAAAGATAGAACAAATCTGCAAAACTTTGCCCGTACCCGTGGTCGCCAAAGAAGTTGGCTGGGGCATTTCTCCACGCAGCGCCCGCCTGTTGGCCGAATGCGGTGTAGCCG
>JAVHNW010000277.1:9624-11138 GCA_036169755.1 bacterium
CAGCTGGTCACAGGTCGAAATGCACCGCGCGCCCAACGAATTTTTGCGTGCGCTGGCAGGTTCCTTTGTCGGCTGGGGCATTTCCACCGCAGATTCGCTGCGCAGCCTGCGCCAGATTCTGCCCCAAATGCCGCTCTTTGCCAGCGGCGGCCTGAAAGATGGCCTGGACCTGGCAAAATGTCTGGCGCTGGGAGCAACTCTCGGCGGAATGGCCGGGCAATTTCTCAAAGCCGCCGCCGTCTCCAGCGAAAACGTCATCGAAACCATTCAACTCACCCGGCAGCAGTTACAAATCGCCATGTTCTGCGCTGGGGCCGCCAACCTGAAGGAAATGAACTCCACTCGCCTGCAAACGGAGCAACTGCCATGAATTCACTTCTGCCAACTCTGCGCAGCGCCATCGAAGATGAACTCCAGCGCCAGGTGGCGCGTCTCGACACGCCGCGCACAAGTCCTTTTTACGACATGCTGACCTACCATATGGGCTGGGCTGGCGAAGGCGCCGGGCCGGAAGCCGCCGGTAAACGCATCCGCCCGCTGCTGCTGCTGCTCAGCTGCGCCGCCTGCGGCGGAGATTGGCGCCGCGCCCTGCCCGCCGCCGCCGCTGTCGAACTGCTGCACAACTTCAGCCTGGTGCACGACGACATCGAAGACCATTCCGACAAGCGGCGCGGACGAGCCACCCTGTGGGCGCGCTGGGGCGTCCCGCACGCCATCAACGCCGGGGATGGGTTGTTCGTCCTTTCTGACCTGGCGCTGGACGACCTGACGCAAAATTTCCCGGCGCAAACAGCCCTAAACGCCGCCAACATCCTGCACCAAACCTGCCTGCAACTAACCAGCGGACAATTTCAAGATATGTCCTACGAAACGCGCAGCGATTTAAATGAGGAGGATTACTGGCCGATGATTTCGGGCAAGACTGCCGCGCTGATTGCGGCCTGCTGCGAAATGGGCGCAGTTCTGGCTGAGGCCAACGCCCCCACCCGCGCCGCCTGCCGCGATTTCGGCGAGGCGCTCGGCCTGGCCTTTCAGGTGCAGGATGATATTCTCGGCATCTGGGGTGATGAGGCGCTCACCGGCAAATCAGCGGCCAGCGACCTGCTGGAGGGGAAAAAATCGCTGCCCGTGCTGTACGGGCTGGGGCGGCGCGGAAAATTTGCGGCGCGCTGGGAAAGTGGCCCGATCTCCCCCGCCGAGGTTGTCCCGCTTTCCCAGCTCTTGGCTGAAGAAGGCGCTAGTGGCTACGCGCAACTCAAGGCCGCCGAATGGACAGAAAAGGCGCTGCTCAGCCTGGAAAAAGCCAATCTCCACGGCGAAGCGGGTGCAGAACTACGTCAGTTGGCGGCCAAATTACTGGGGCGCAGCGCCTGATTTCGCGCCTTGACAGGCCGTCTTGCGCTGGCTATAATGCCAGTCGCTTTGCGGGTGTAGTTCAGTGGTAGAACGCTTGCTTCCCAAGCAAGATATCGTGAGTTCGAATCTCATCACCCGCTCTCAACGCCGGAAACTCA
>JAVHNW010000278.1:0-11075 GCA_036169755.1 bacterium
CCATCAGCTTCCATCCGTAGAAGACACTCAGCACGGCGCTTTGGCGCACCACGCAGGTATTCATCACAATTACATCGGCTTCTTCCGCCGCGTCAGTTTGCTGATAGCCCAAATGTTCCAGCGCCGAACCCACCCGCTGCGAATCGGCGACATTCATCTGACAACCTTCGGTCCAAACGTGATATTTCATCTCGCTCCTTTTCGACCAGCGTTAACAGTAAAAAATCAATTCAGAAGGCCGAGATTATACCAATGACCGGCGGTCTGCCTTCCACATCATTTTTGGGGTAAATTTTTCAGTCGGTGAAGAGCGGCAAATGTCCCAGCGAAACAATCTCCAGCCACTTGGATTTTTCGCCCTCCGTCAGAATCGCGGCCTCGGCGGCGATCTGCGCCCCGGCTTTTTCCAAAATCATGCGCATCCCCTGCAGGGTGGAACCGGTGCTGATGACATCATCCACAATGACAACTTTTTTGCCATTGACCAGGCTGCGGTCTTTGGCGTCCAAAATTAATGTTTGCGGTTTGCCGGTGGTGATGGACAATGTTTCGGCCTGCAGGGCGTCTCCCATGTAGGGCTTGTAGGATTTCCGCAAAACAACGTAGGGTTTGCGCGTTTCCACCGAAAGCGCATAGGCCAGCGGAATGGATTTGGCTTCGGCAGTGACCAGCGTGTCATAGCTCAACGCTGCCAGTTTTTGGGCGAGCGCCCTGGCGGCGGCCTGCGTTAATTCGGTATCGCCCAAGATGTTGAGAATGGCGATTTTTAAATTGGGCGCAATCTGAAACAGACGCAGCTCACGCTTTAACCCGGCAATTTCAATGGAATACGATTCGGCGGACGACATCAGTTTCTCCTTGAGTGGATTTCCAGCGCCTGATTCTACCCCATACTTTGCCTTTTCTTCCTTGTGACCCATCTCCATCTGCGGTATATTCCAGCCACATGCTGCCCCGTTTGAACCGCCTGATCCTTGTTTTTCTCATTTTTGGCTTGCTTTTGCCGCCCGCGCCAGCCCGCGCGCAGGGGCAGGCTTTTGCCTTGCTCTACAATTTGAATCTGGAAAAATTCCCCACAGTCACCGCCTTGTTGGATGTTTTCGATGAGCAGGGCGCTTTTGTCGGTGGGCTTTCCAGCGAAAATATAAGTATGTTGGAAAACGGGCAAAGCCTGCCAGCGCTGGTCGAGGCGCAAAATAGGCCGCTGCGCCTGGTCGTGGCGATTAATTCCAGCGCCACCCTCGGCACGCGCGACTCACTCGGCGTTTCGCGCTACGACAAAGTGCAGCAGCTTTTGTTAAATTGGGCCGCCGCCCGCCCCGCTGAAAGCGCAGATGATTTGAGCCTGGTCTGGAACGGCGGAATCGTGGCCGCGCATTTTCCCCCGGCCACCTGGCGCAACCGGCTGGAAGTTTTCGACCCGCAGCTGAGAAGTACCTCGCCGGGGCTTTCTGCCCTGGCCTACGCGCTGGATGTCGCCCAGGAAACGCCTGCCGCGCCGGGGGATGCCCCCGCCGTTGCGGGGGTCAAACCGGCCATTTTATTCATCAGCGCCCACCTGGACAATCAAATTTCCGCCGGGCTGGCCGATTTAACCGCCCGCGCCAATCAGGCCGGAGTGCGCGTGTTTGTCTGGCTGGTCGACTCCAATGACTTTCTCAACCACAGCGGCGCCGAGGCGCTGCGCCAGGTCGCCGCGCAAACCAGCGGGCGCTCGCTCAATTTTACCGGCGTCGAAACCCTGCCCGACCCGGAAACATGGTTTTCCCCGCTGCGCAACGTTTACCGGCTGACCTACGATTCGCGGATTACTGCCAGCGGCGCGCAAAGCCTGGCGGCGCAGGTCACGCTGAAAAATCTGGCGCTGACCTCCAACAGCCTGCCGTTCTCCATCAAAATTGAGCCGCCCAACCCGATTCTCGTTTCACCCCCCTCGCAAATCACCCGCCAAAATCAGGACGACCCCTTTGACCTGGCCAACAGCCAGCCGCGTGAACAGACGCTCGAAATTTTGATTGAATTTCCCGATTCTTACCCGCGCCCGCTGACGCGCACCACCCTCTACGTGGACGGCGTCGTGGCTGACGAAAACAGCGCGCCACCCTTTGAAAAATTCAACTGGGATTTAACACCCTACCTCGTCAGCGGAAACCATGACCTGACGGTGGAAGCCGAAGATACGCTGGGCCTGCGCCGCCGAAGCGCCGCGCTGACGGTGATGCTGACGGTGATTCAGCCGCCGGGCGGAATTGCCGGGCTGATGCTGCGCAACAGCCTGGCGGTGACGATTCTGCTGGTGCTGCTGGCGGGAGCGGTGCTGCTGGGCGTGATTTTTGCCGGAGGCCGCTGGAGCCGCGCCGCCTGGCGTGAACGCCGCGCCGCGCTGGCGCGCCGCCTCGACCCGGTCACCCAGCCGGTGCTGGCAGAAAATTCCAACGCGGCGCGCCCAGCCTTCGCCTGGATTCGCCGCCGCGCCGCGCCCGCCGCCTACCTGGTGAAACTCACCGCCGATGGGCAGCCCGCCCCCGGTGACCCGATTCCGCTGCCAGTGGGCGAAACTACTTTTGGGCAAGATCCCACCCAGGCCTCCCACCTCTTCGGCGAGCCTTCCATTTCTGCGCTGCACGCCCGCCTGCGTCACACGCCCGATGGCGAATTTCATCTCTTCGATGAAAATTCGGTGGCCGGAACCTGGCTGAATTTTGAACTGGTGCCGCGCGCGGGTGTTTTGCTGCGGCATGGCGATGTGATACACTTTGGCAATCTCACTTACCGTTTTGTGGCCGGAAAACCGCCCGCAATCCCCAAACCCACCCTAACCTCGCTTTAAGACAAATGATTCGCTCGAGTCGCGCTCATCTCTACCTTGCCGCGCTTTCACACCCCGGACAATCTGGCAAGAATAACGAGGATAATTTTGCCGTTACGGCGTATACCCTCAGCCAGTACAACCCCGTTCCGGTGGTTTTTGCGGTTGTTTCGGATGGAATTGGCGGCCACCGCGCCGGGGAAGTCGCCTCGGAAATGACCGTCAATGGTTTGTGTCAGGCGGTAGAGGAAGCCAATGGCGGCAACCCCACGGGGGTTTTTCAAGAAGGGTTTTACCGCGCCAGCGAAGAAATTTACAAACAAGCCGAACTTGACGCCACCCGCAAGGGCATGGGCGCCACTGCCGCCTGCGCCTGGGTCACCGGTGAAATTTTGTACATCGCCTACGCGGGCGATTCGCGCATTTACTTGATGCGCGAAGGCGAAATTCGCCAATTGAGCCGCGACCATACCTGGGTGCAGGAAGCGCTTGAAAAGGGGATTTTGGAACGCTCAGAAATTAAGACGCATCCCAATTTGCATGTCATCCGCCGCTACTTGGGCGCGCCAGAACCGCCAGAACCAGATTTGCGCCTGTTCCTTTCGCCCAATGATGACGATTCCAAAGCCAGGGCCAATCAGGGATTTTTGCTGCAGCCCGGCGATGTGATTTTGCTCTGCACCGATGGGCTGACTGACCTGGTCGGCGCGGCGGATATTCATCAGACGCTGCAGGGGCATACGCTGCAACAGGCCGCTCAAACGCTGATTGATTTGGCAAACGCGCGCGGCGGCCACGATAACATTACCGTGGTGCTGTTGGGCGTTCCGTTTGAGCGGGGAAAACAAAACCCCGGCTGGCTGCCGGGGTAGCTTTGCAGTTTTGGTAACTATTCAGCCCTCACCCTACCCATCCCCCGGCGGGGGATGGAATTGAACTTCGGATGACTATGTTTTGCTTTGTAGCGCGACCTTGCAAGGGTTCGACTCCCCTCTCCCAGCGGGGGAGGGGACGGGGGTGAGGGAAAACGCGAATCTAACGGCGCCTGAACAGTTACGAGTTTTGTTTTTTTACGGGCAGGTCGCCAGTTCGGGGAATAGTTTTTCGGCGTAGCTCAACCCCATTGACCGACTTTCGATCGGGATTGCCATGAAGAAGCCCAAAACGCGCCGGTCATTTTCCGGTTTGACCCATTGCCAGAGCAGGTAATCTGCGCCCTGAAATTGCGCGCTGAACTGGTAGAGGCGCGTCTGCCCGGCGCGGCATTCCGCTGTTTGTTGCAGGTTTTGGTAATCGGCCAGGATGATGTTTTTGAAATTCTCGGCGCTGTAATAATTCTTGGATTCGTTTTCACTGTCGCCGCAGTTGAAGAGCAGATAATCCAGCGTGGCGATGGAGGCCAGGTTGGGGGCGTCCCACACGGCCTGAATTTTGTAGGGCTGAACCGAATAGGCGTACTGCCACTGGTTGGTTTCAAAGACCCCTGTGCCAAAACGCTGCGCGCGCCAAACGTCCAAAAAAGAAGAACCGCCGCTGCCGCATTGGGTGGCGTTGGAGACGGTCCAGGCGGTGCTGACGGCCAGAAGCAGAACGATCAGCAGCAGGCCGGTCAGGGCCAGCCCTAGTTTTGAAGTTGATTTTGGATTTTTATTTGGCATGGCTGCGAGTTTCATTTTTTTTCGCTATTGCAGCAGACTGCGGGCGAACTGCAAAAAGGTCTGAATATCGGCGAAGTTGCTGACCATGCCGACTGAAATGCGTACTGCGCCGCTGGATTTGCCGTCAATGCACAGGCGGAAGTCGTCTATCGTCAGCCGGTCTTGGTGGCCGGGGCCGTTGAAGCAAACATCCAATTCGGCGCGGGAAATGCCGAGGGCCACCTCGCCTGCGCCGGGGTTGCAGAAGCAGCCGGTGCGCAGCGAAATTTTGCGCGCGTTGGCCGCTTCTTCGATGGCGCGATGGTCAATCGCCTGGCCGCGCCCGTCAAAAAAGTTAACCGTCACCGCGCCGCCGCGCGCCTCGGTGGAGGTCGGCCCATAGACGCGCGCCAGCGGAATCCCGCTTTTGTGGCGCAGCGCCGTCAGATTTTCCAGCAGCCAGCCCGTCAGCGTGGTGACGCGGGTTTTAATCAGCGCCATGTTGGCGGTTTCCATGTGGCGCAGGCCAATTTCAATGGCGGGAATGTTGAGATAATCTACCGTGCCATCTTCAAAGGCGGCGTGACCATCTGCCATGTAGAATTTGTCGCCCTGTACTGAGACAACGGTAATCGTGCCGCCCGCAAACCAGGGGCGGCGCAGTTTGTGAAGTTTGTCGCGCCGGGCGAGCAGCGCGCCCAGGCCGGTGGGGTAGCCGAAAATTTTATAAAACGAGAGCGGCGCAAAATCGGGTTTGTGCAGCGCCAGGTCGAGGCGGCTGGTCGGGGCGTAGGCGGCTACATCCAGCAGGACATCCCAGCCCTGGGCGTGAGCCTGTTCAATCCACCCCAGCGGATGCTGGACGCTGGAAAAGTTGGACTGCGCCGGGTAGGCGAATAAATTATTGCCGCCGGGGCGCGCCTTGCCCAGCGCCTCGGTCAGCAGCTTTTCATCCACGCGCAGTTCGGGCAGGGCGATGGGCAGGTAACTGACTTGTGCGCCGCGCCCGTGAGCAAATTCGCGGATGCCGTTGACCGAGTTGTGATTGTCAAAAGTCAGCAGGTAGTGGTCGCCGGGCGCAAACGGGTACGCTTCGCCCACCAGTTTTAGCGCGCCGCTGGCATTGGCGCTAAAAATGACATCATATTCCGCCGGATCGGCGTTGAAGAAGCGCAAAACCGCTGCCCGCGCCGCTTCCACCCGCCGCGTGGCTGCCGCGGAAGTGGGGTTTGATGAATGTGGATTGCCAAAAACATCCCCCAGCAAAAGTTCCTGGTGCTGGCGAACCTGGCTGTCGGCGTACAAGCCGCCGCCGGTGTAATCCAGGTAGACGTGACCGGCGCGGTCGAGGCGGCTGTATTCGCGCGCGCGCAAATCATCCAGCGCCAGGGTGTCGGCATAAGACGGATATTTTTGCAGAAAAAGTTCGTAATCAGTGGCCATGAATTTATTTTAATCGCTTTTCCCTTTTCCATCTCGGTTAGAATAAAGCGCGGAGGAACCCATGCCAAACTTTTTGACAGCCACCCGGCGCAACCACGCCCTCGAACACGCCACCATCCACATCCTTTCCGAACAATTTCCGCGCACCCCGCTCGGCGGGCACTCCAACCCGACCGGATTTTTCATCATCGGCAACGTCTCGCCCGCCGCCGTGCGCGAAGCCGCCGCCGCCGCGCTGCTGCGCCTGCAAAACGGGGAAAGCAGCCTCGCCATCCACCCCGGCTGCGGCACAAACTTTGTCGTCACCGGCGCTCTAACGGGCCTGCTCGCCATTTTGGGAATGATTGGCACGAAAAATACCCGTCAGCGCCTGGAACGTTTTCCCCTGCTGATTGTGCTGACCGCGCTGGGAGCAATTTTCGGCCAGCCCCTCGGCCTGATTCTCCAAAAGGAAGTGACTACCGACCCGCAGCTTGCCGACCTGGCGCTGGTGGATGTTTCCCCCGTTGCGGCGAATCTGACCCGCGTCATCACGGCCTGAACATGCCCGCTCACATTCACATTTTGCTCGGCAACGATGAATTTGCCATTCATCAGGCGGCGGCCAAACTGGGGAAGATCTTCAGCGACCCAACTGCCGCCGCGATGAATACCTCGCATTTTGACGCGCGCGCCGCCAGCGAAAAAGAATTGACCAACGCTCTCGGCGCCACGCCCTTTCTGGCGGCGCAACGCCTGGTGACGCTGGAAAACGTCTCCAAACGCTACACCGGCCAGGACGGGCATAAAAAATTTATTGAACTATTGGAAAGTATGCCACCCTTCACCAAATTTATTGTGCTGGAAGTGGATGATTTAAAGGAAAAAGAAATTCCGACCCACTGGCTGGCGCGGTGGGCCGGAAAAAATGGCGAAACTGCCGAGTGTAAAACGTTTTTTCAACCCCGTCAGCGTGAAATGCCCAATTGGATTGCGGCGGAAGCCAAACGCCAGGGCGGGTTGATTGAGCCTGGGGCGGCGGCGCGTTTGGCCGAAATGACCGGCGAAAATTCACGCCAGGCCGCGCAGGAAATCACCAAACTGCTGACCTATGTCAACTTCGCCCAGGCCATCGGTCTGGAGGATGTCGAAGCGGTTAGCATTGTCAGCGCCAGCGCGGATGTGTTTGAATTTGTGGATGCGCTCGGTTTGCGTGATGGAAAACGCGCTCAAAAACTGCTGCATCTTCTGCTGGAAGACCGCGATGCCTTTGAGTTTTTCGGCATGGTGACGCGCCAGTTTCGTCTGCTGATTATCGCGCGCGAGGTGATGGACGAGGGCGGCACGCTGTCGGAGGCCGCTCAGGCCCTGGCGACTCATCCCTTCGTGGCGGAAAAGGCCTGGAACCAGGCGCGCAAGTTTTCCGCCGAGGCGCTCAGCGCCATTTATCACCGGCTGCTTGCGATGGACGAATCAGCCAAAACGGGTGGAATGCCGCTCGATACCTCGCTCGACGCTTTTTTGGTGGAATTGACGCGCTAACCGGAAACCAGCGTACCGATTTTTTCGCCCATCAGGGCCTTGCCGAGGGCGGTTTCGTCCCACAAGTTGAGCACCAGCAGGGGGATGTGATTTTCCATGCAGTGCGTGATGGCGGTGGAGTCCATCACCTGCAGGCGGCGGTTGAGCACGTCAATATAATTCAATGTGTCAAATTTGACGGCGTGAGGGTTTTTCTTGGGATCCGAGTCGTACACGCCGTCCACTTTGGTGGCTTTGATGACTACGTCGGCTTCAATTTCGGTGGCGCGCAGGGCGGCGGCGGTGTCGGTCGAGAAGAAGGGATTGCCAGTTCCGGCGCCAAAGATGACCACGCGCCCTTTTTCCAGGTGGCGGATGGCGCGACGGCGGATGTAGGGTTCGGCGATGGCGCGCATTTCGATGGCGGTCATGACGCGCGTCATGACGTTGGCGCGTTCCAGCGCATCCATCAGAGCCAGCGCGTTCATGACGGTGGCGAGCATGCCCATATAGTCGGCGGTGGCGCGATCCATGCCGCGGTCGATGCCTTGTTTGCCGCGCCACAGGTTGCCCGCGCCGATGACGATGGCGACTTCGACTCCCATTTTGTGAACTTCGCCCACGCGCCGGGCAATCGCTTCGGCCTCGTTCACGTTGATGCCGAAGCCGTTTTCTCCGCCCATGACTTCACCGGAGAGTTTGAGCAAAATCCGTTTGTATTTAAGTTCGGCCATTTTTTCTCCTATAAAAAAGCCAACCTTGCGGTTGGCTTTTTCGATGAACTATTCTTCCGAGCCGGAGGCCTCGCCCAATTCCCAGCGGGCAAAGCGCCGGATGATGACGTTTTCGCCGGTGCTGGCGACAACCTGGTGGAGAAGTTTCTCAATGGTCAGGCTGTCATCGCGGATGTAGGCCTGACGCATCAGGCAGACTTCGTCTTTGAATTTGTTGAGGCGGCCAACGGTGGCTTTTTCGGCCACTGCGGGCGATTTGCCTTCTTCGATGGCGCGCGCGGTGGCGATTTCGGCTTCGTGCTGCAGCACGCTGGTGGGGATTTCGCTGTCGCTGATGTATTGTGGCGCGGCGGCGGCAATTTGCAGGGCGACTTCGTGCGCGAACTGGCGGAATTGTTCGGAGCGGGCGACAAAGTCGGTTTCGCAGTTGACTTCGACCATCACGCCCACCCGTCCGCCGCCGTGCGAGTAGAGTTCCACGGTGCCGTTGGAGGCCTGGCGGTCGGCGCGTTTGGCGGCGGTGGCCATGCCTTTTTCGCGCAGCCAGTCAACGGCTTTGTTGAAATCGCCGTTGGATTCGGTCAGCGCTTTGCGGCAGTCTAATATGCCGGCGTTGGTGGCGGCGCGCAGTTCTTTAATCATCTGAGCAGTAATTTCCATACGAATTCCTCTTACTCGGCGGCGGGCGTTTCGGCGGCGCCGCTCAATTTTTCCAGGGTGGATTTGCCCAGCAGGCTGGCGTCATCCATTTCTTCTTCATTATCCATGGCGCGGGCGGGTTTGCGCGGCGCGGCGGCGTTGGTGGCGGCAGGCGCGAGGGCGGCGTCACGTTCTTCCATTTCCTCATCCTTGCGCATGGCTTTGCCTTCCAGCACGGCATCGGCGATTTTGCCAACCAGCAGTTTGATGGCGCGAATGGCGTCATCGTTGGATGGGATGACGAAATCCACGTTTTCGGGGTTGCAGTTGGTATCCACCAGCGCCACAACCGGAATTCCAAGCAGGTTGCATTCATGCACGGCGGATTCTTCGCGGCCAACATCCACCATGAAAACCAGGTCGGGCAGGCGCTTCATCTGGCGCACGCCTTCCAGACGAATTTGCAGGCGGGTGATTTCGCGGCCAATTAGCAGGCCTTCTTTTTTGGTCAGGCGGGTGATTTCGCCGCTGTCGCGCAGGCCTTCCAGCCTTTCCATTTCGTCAATGCGGGCGCGCATGGTCGTCCAGTTGGTGAGCATTCCGCCCAGCCAGCGCTCGGTGACGTAGGGCATTCCGGCGCGGGTGGCTTCTTCGCACACGGTTTCCTGGGCCTGACGTTTGGTGCCGACAAACAGCACCGTGCCGCCATTTTGAACGGCATCGCGGACGGCGTTGTAGGCCATCGAGAGCGATTTGACCGTTTGTTGCAGGTCAATAATATGAATGCCGTTGCGCTCGGTGAAAATGTACGGCTTCATGCGCGGGTCCCACTTGTTGGTGCGGTGGCCGAAATGGACGCCGCTTTCCAAGAGGGCTTTCATTGAAATAACAGCCATTGTGTTGCTCCTTGTTTGCCGCCCGGGAGTTTCCCTGCGGCGTAGGTTTAGCGGGAGTTAATCACCCGCTCAGGGACGCTTGATGCCCGTCCCAGGCAAAGTTTGCTCCCTGGTTCGGGAGCGGGCGAGATTATATCACAGTTGTAATTGACTCGCCGCGGCGCTCATGCTATCATCTAGCCGCTTTTTCCCTTTCATTTTTTCATTCATTCAGGAGTTATTGCATGAGCACGGATTTTATTTTTCGGATTGTTGGCATGTTTGTTTTATTTTTGATGGGCGGGTACTGGGGATTTTGGTTTGCAAAAGCGAATGACCTGGCCACCTTTCCCTACATGGCCGGCATGGCCTTTGTCGGCGCGTTGATTGGGCTGATCATTACCCCGCTGATCACTACGCGCCCGGCCCGGGCGATTCGCACCCTGTTGAGCGGTGTCTCTGCCGAGCAGCTTTTTTCCGGCCTGACAGGCCTGGTGATGGGGCTGATTGTCGCCGCCCTGCTGACGTTTCCGCTTTCCATGCTTCCCGCGCCCCTCGGTGACGTGCTTCCCTTTTTGGGCGTTTTACTCTTTGGCTATTTTGGCGTGGCGATTTTTGTCATGCGCCAAAACGACATGCTGAATGTGCTCACTGGCCTGTTGAATAAAGGCGAGAACGGCGCGGCTGCCCCGGCCAGCGCCTGGGGAAATACAACCCGCACAATCTTGCTGGATACAAGCGTCATCATTGACGGGCGAGTGGCCGATATTGCCAAAACCGGTTTTTTACCCGGCACCCTGCTCATTCCGCGTTTTGTGTTGAATGAATTGCAATACATCGCCGATTCAGCCGATTCGCTGCGCCGTCAGCGTGGCCGCCGCGGCATGGAAGTGTTGGCCGAACTGCAAAAAGGCTCGGCGGTGGGAGTGCGCATCACCGATATTGATGTGGACGGTGTGCGCGAGGTGGACGACAAATTGGTCATTCTGGCGCGCCAAATGAAATGCCCGGTTTTGACCAACGACTACAACCTCAATCGTATTGCCGAACTGCAGGGCGTCAGCATTCTCAACATTAACGAATTGACAAACGCGGTCAAATCGGTGGTGCTGCCTGGCGAAACCTTTAATATCTTGATTATTCAGGAAGGCAAGGAAGTCGGCCAGGGCGTGGGCTACATGGATGACGGCACCATGGTGGTGGTCGAAGGCGGCAATCGTCACCTGGGTATCCGAAAAAATGTGACTGTCACCAAGGTACTGCAAACCGCGGCAGGACGCATGATTTTTGCCCGCCCCGAAGACTAATATTTTGCAAAATTGCACTTTCTGCCGCGCGCAAACCTCGGTTCGCGCGCGGCTGTTTTAACGAAAAGGGAGGAGTTTTGTACAGCCGCGAATATGACGCATTGCACTACCCGCCTTCTTCCGAAAACGCC
>JAVHNW010000279.1:0-2140 GCA_036169755.1 bacterium
CTTCAAGGCTTCCACCAATTCCATCGTCTTATCTACGGTCATGTTTTCGTGGTACGAAACCTGGTCGCCTTCCTGCAGTTGGAACATCGGCGCTTTGTCGCAGCCAGCCAGGCACATCACCGCTTCGATGGTCACCAGACCATCCGGGGTGGTTTCACCGACCTTGACGCCCAGATTCTGGCACAGGTTTTCGAGAAAAGCATCCGCGCCGCGCAGAGCGCAGGGCAAATCGGTGCAAACCTGCATCCGGTATTTTCCGGCTTTTTCGTCATGATACATGCTGTAAAAGCCGACAATGGCGGCCACTTCAGTCACGTCCAATTCGAGCAGGGCGGCGATTTCGGTCATGGCCTCTTTGGTGATGTAGCCAGGTTCGCGCTGCGCCAGATACAGCAGCGGCATGACTGCCGAGCGCTTGGCCGGGTATTTGGCAAAAATCGTCTCAACTTCTTGCGGGTATTTTTCGGCGAGGGTCATCGGTCAACATCTCCCAACACAATATCTACAGAACCAATGATGGCCACCAGATCGGCCACCAGGTGACCTTTGGATAGTTTCGGTAGCACCTGCAAGTTATCTAAAGAAGGAGTGCGGAAGTGGACGCGGTAGGGCTTGGGGCCGCCATCACTTTCCAGAAAACAGCCCAACTCGCCGCGCGGGGATTCGGTCGCCGCGTAGACGGAACCAACCGGCGGGCGGAAGCCTTCCGTCCAGTATTTGAAGTGATGAATCAACGCTTCCATGCTGACGCCGATTTCGGAACGGGGCGGCGGGCTGAATTTGTAGTTGCTGGAGCGGAAAGGCCCCGCCGGAAGGGTATCCAGCGCCTGACGGATGATGCGCAGCGACTGACGCATTTCTTCGATGCGGACGAGATAACGGGCGTAGACATCGCCTTCGCTGCGCAGGGGAACTTCAAAATCATACTGCTCGTAGCCAGAGTAGGGGAAGGCTTTGCGCACGTCATAATTGACGCCAGAGCCGCGCAGGGAGGCGCCGGTCAGGCCCCAGTTGATGGCTTCCTCGCCAGAAATGACGCCAATTTTACAGGTTCGATCAATGAAGAGCGGATTTTTGGTCAGCAGGGCTTCGTATTCGTCCACGCGGCGGGGGAAGATTTCCAAAAAGGCGCGCACAGCCGCATCAAATTCGGCGGGCAGGTCGCGCCAGACGCCGCCAGGGCGGAAATAGGTCGTCATCATGCGCTGGCCGGAGACGAGTTCCATGATGTCGAGAATTTGCTCGCGCTCGCGGAAGCAGTACAAAAAGACCGACATGGCGGCCACATCCAGGCCGGAGGTTCCCAGCCAAACCAGGTGTGAGGCGATGCGGGTCAATTCGGCCAGAATGACGCGGATGGCCTGGGCGCGGGCGGGCACATCCAGCCCGGTCAATTTTTCCACCGCCAGGCAGTAGGTAAAATTGTTGCCGACCGGGTTCATGTAATCCATGCGGTCGGTCATTACTTCGGCTTTTTGGTAGGTTTTGGCTTCCATGTTTTTCTCGATGCCGGTGTGCAAAAAGCCAACATCGGGAATGCAGTTGATGACGGTTTCGCCGTCCAGTTCCAGCAGCAGACGCAAAACGCCATGCGTGGAGGGGTGCTGCGGCCCCATGTTGAGCAGCACCGTCTCGCCGCTGAAGGCGCGCTCGGAGACCAGGTGCCGAATTTCTTCGTAGGAGACTTCTTTTAAGTCGGTCATGGCCTACTCCCGCGCGGCAAAAGGTTTGCGGGCCGCGATTTCGTCAAAGTTGAAGGTGTACTGGGGTTCTTCGTAGCCCAGCGGGTAGTCTTTGCGCTGCGGGTGTCCCTGCCAGTCGGCGGGCATCAGCAGGCGGCGCAAGTCGCTGTGGCCCTCGAAGCGAATGCCAAACATGTCGAAAACTTCGCGCTCCTGCCAGTTGGCGTTGCGATATTCGTTTTCCAGGGTGGGGGCAGAGGGGTTAATGCCGCTGACGGGGACGCGCAGGGTGAGCGCCAGGGCCTGAGAAACGGAGGTAAAGCGGTAGATGAGGTGAAAGCGCGCTTCTTCCTGCGGCCAGTAATCCACGGCGGTAATGCTGGAGAGGAGTTCAAAGCCGAGGTCGCGGTGCAAGGCCTGGGCGGCGGCGGGGAACTGCTCTGGGGCGAGAATCAGGC
>JAVHNW010000280.1:0-35785 GCA_036169755.1 bacterium
CAGGAAAACTCTCAATAACAAAACTGAAACGCGCGCCGATTGCCAAAACCGAAAACCTATGCTAAACTATAGCCATGAGTGCGAAAGAAACGCTCGCTCAAATTCGTCAGCCCTTGCAAATGCGAGTCGCCAGCAGCCTGGCGCGCGGTCTGGGAGTGCGCGAAAACTTTCAGAACCAGCTCAACCGATTTTTTGAACTACTGGAACAGGCGCTGGTTTCGGGCGACCCTTCGTGGCTGGATTCGATTCTCTTCGAGTGGGCCACGGCCCGCACACAAACCGATCTGCAGGATGGCGAGCGCAACGTAGCCGAATTGCTCAATAAAATCGTCACCTACACGCTCGACACGGCGCGCGAAAATCTTTCCGAAAGCGAAGCGCTGGAATTAATCAGCGGGCTCATGCCGCTTTACCTGCACGCCATCGAAAAAGTTGCCGGGTACGAAAGCGAAAGCCGCGTCAATTACGTTTCCAATGAACTGATTTTGCTCAAGGGGAAACTGGAAAGACTCGATAAAAGCAAATCCAATTTTATTGCGGTGGCCGCGCATGAGTTAAAAACACCGCTGACATTAATCGAAGGCTACACCGCCATGATCGGCGACCTGCTGCCGCGCGAAGATGAGCAGCTGCACATGCTGGCGCAGGGCGTCCACAACGGCATTCGCCGCCTGCGCGAAATTGTGGACGATATGATTGACGTTTCGCTGATTGATAATAATTTAATGGCGCTCAACTTTCAGCCGGTCTGGCTCAATCGCATTCTCAACCTGCTGAAAACCGATTTCAAAGAATCAATTATCAGCCGCAGGCAAAAAGTCGAAATCCAAAATTTCCCTGGCAGCGAAGAACTGATTTTCGCCGACCCAGAGCGCATTTATCAGGCCCTGAAAAATATCCTCAGCAACGCCATCAAATACACGCCAGATGGCGGCGCCATCACCATTGACGGGCGAACGCTGCCCGGCTTCATTGAAATTATCGTCAAAGACAATGGCATCGGCATCGCCCACGAAAATCAGGATTTAATTTTTGAAAAATTCGGCCAGTTGGGCAATGTTTCGCTGCACTCCAGCGGAAAAACAAAATTCAAGGGCGGCGGGCCGGGGCTGGGTCTACCCATCGCCAAAGGCATCATCGAATCTCACGGCGGCACGCTGTGGGTCGAATCGGAAGGGTATAATGAAGTAGACTGTCCTGGCTCCACTTTTCATATTCTCCTGCCGCTGCGCACTCAGCCCAGTGACCCGAAATTGGCAAAACTCTTCGGCGCGATAAACTCGGGCGAAACCCCGCCCGAAAATACGCCGCTCCCCTGATTGCAAACAAAACTCCTATGTCAAAACGAATCCCCGAACCAACCAACCCGCCGCGTGAGCGGGCTTTTTTAGTTGGCGTTGAACTGTTTCAGGATAAAAACCTGCTCACGCTCGAAGACTCTCTCGCCGAATTAACGCTGCTGGCCGATACCGCCGGGCTGGATGTCTGCGGCGAAACCAGCCAAAAACTTGACCGTCCCAACGCCGAAACCCTCATCGGCTCTGGCAAAGTGGAAGAAATCAAGGCGCTGGCCGAGGAAACCCTGGCGCAAGTCGTCCTTTTTGACAGCGAACTCAGCCCGCGCCACCAGCGCGAGCTGGAACGCCTGCTGGCGCCCGTCCGCGTACTGGATCGCACCGCGCTGATTCTGGACATCTTCGCCCAGCACGCGCGCACCGCCGAAGGAATTCTGCAAGTTCAACTGGCGCAATATGAATATTTCCTACCGCGGCTGACGGGCCAGTGGACTCACCTGGCGCGTCAGGCCGGCGGGCGGGCGGGCGGAGTCGGCCTGCGCGGCCCCGGCGAAACCCAGCTGGAAATTGACCGGCGCGAAATTCGCCAAAAAATTGCCCATCTCAAACAAGAGTTGGAAAAAGTGCGCGCCCACCGTATGCGCTACCGCGCCCAGCGCAAACGCAACAAAATTCCCACCGTGGCGCTGGTCGGCTACACCAATGCCGGAAAATCCACCCTGCTCAACCGCATCACCAAGGCCGAGGTCTACGCCGCCAATCAACTCTTCGCCACGCTCGACCCGACCACCCGCCGCGTTGAACTGCCCGGCGGCTACGGCATGTTACTGACCGACACAGTCGGCTTCATCCAAAAATTACCCACCACCCTGGTGGCCGCCTTCCGCGCCACGCTGGAAGAAATCTCGGACGCCGACTTGCTGCTGCACGTCGTGGATATTTCACACCCCAACGCCCTGGCGCAATACAAATCCGTCCAGCGCACGCTGGAAGAAATCGGCGCCACCCACATTCCCGCGCTGACCGCCCTCAACAAAGTGGATCGGCTGAAAGACCCGCAGCAAGCCGCCGAAATCACCAAACAATTTCCGCGCGCCATTGCGCTTTCGGCCACCAAAGGCAGCGGCCTGCCCGAACTGCTGACGCTGATGCGCCAGGAACTTTACGAAACCTACACACCCATCAATCTCTGGCTGCCCTATCAGCAGGGACAACTGATTTCGTTGATACACGAAAGCGGCCAGGTGGAGCGCATCGAACACGGGCGCGGCGGCGTGCAAATTCAGGGACGAATTCCCGGACGCCTGGTGGCGCAGCTGCGCGAATTTGAAAAATCCAAGCCAAACGCCGCAGCAGAAGAAGAGGAGGTCGTGAATGACACAATGGATTTCTAAACTACTCGACTCAGCGTCCGAGTTTTTTGCCCACCGCAAGGGACTCTTGCCCCTTGGCGGACTGGCGCTGATTGTGATTAACCTGATTATCGTCAGCGTACTCCCCGCCGATAACTACCTTGTCCACGCCAACCTATTCCTGCACCTGGGGCTTTTGCTCGCCATCTTCGGGCTAATGCTCTCCTGGGCGCTCTAACCAACCAACAGGAGCCAAAATCCATGACCACCCCTCCCCGCTGGGATTTGACAAACGTCTTCCCTTCCCTCGAATCACCCGAATTTGAAGCGGCAATTACCGCCGTCAAAACGCGAATCGCTGAACTGGAAAATTTTCAGCGCGAAAAAATAAACGGAATTGGGCCCGCCGCCCCCGCCGCCCAGGCCGCCAGCCTGCTCGGCGAAGCCGTCCAGCGCCTGAATGAACTCTCCACGCTGGCTGGCACTCTCGGCGCATACATTCAATCCTTCGTCACCACCGATTCGCACAACGTCCTGGCGATGAAGAAAATGTCCGAATTTCAGCAGGTCATGGTTCGCCTGCAAAATCTCTCCACCCAGTTTCAGGCCTGGGTGGGCACGCTCCAGCCAGCGCTGGAAACAATCCTCCCGCTGAACGAAACTGCCCAGGCGCACGCCTTCAATCTCAAAGAATATGCCGAACAGGCCCGATTCTTGATGAGCGAGGCCGAAGAAAGCCTGGCCGCCGAACTGAGCCTGAGCGGAGTCAGCGGCTGGAATAAATTGCAAGGAACCATCACCTCGCAAATGACGGTGGATTTTGAGTTGGACGGCAAACTGCAAAAACTGCCCATGCCCGCGCTGATTAATCTGCGCTCGCATCCCGATGCCGACACCCGCCGCCGCGCCTACGAAGCCGAAAACAAAGCCTGGGACAGCGTGCGCGAAACCCTGGCCGCCTGCATGAATGGCGTCAAGGGCGCGGTCAACACCCTCAACAACCGCCGCGGGCGAGAAGACGCCCTGCACGCCTCGGTTGACATGGCGCGCATTGACCGCGCCACGCTCGATGCCATGCTCTCCGCCATGCGCGACTCATTCCCCGTCTTCCAGCGCTATTTTGCCGCCAAGGCCCGCATTTTGGGCAGGGAAAAACTCGCCTGGTGGGATTTATTCGCGCCGGTGGGCAACGTGGAAAAAACCTACACCTGGGACGACGCCCGCGCCTTCATCCTTGAAAACTTCGGTAAGTTTTCGCCCGAGCTGGCCGCCTTTGCCCAAACCGCCTTCGAGAAAAACTGGATTGACGCCGAACAGCGCGAAGGAAAACGCGGCGGCGCCTTCTGCATGGGCGTCCCCGCCGTCAAGGAAAGCCGCGTCCTCTGCAATTTTGACGGCTCGCTCGACCAGGTCAGCACCATAGCCCACGAACTCGGCCACGGATTTCACAACTACTGCGCCTACCAGGCCGGGAAAACCGAAATTCAACAGGAAACGCCGATGACCCTGGCGGAAACCGCCTCCATCATGTGCGAAACCATCGTCATGCAGGCCGTGCTCAAACAAGTCAGCGACCCGCAGGAAGAACTCGCCATCCTCGAAACCATGCTCACCGGCGATTCGCAAGTCATCGTTGATATTTATTCGCGCTACCTGTTTGAAAAGGAAGTTTTTGAACGCCGCGAGAAAAGCGAACTCAGCCCCGACGAACTCTGCGACATCATGGAACACGCTCAAAAAGCGACCTATGGCGAACTGGATTCCTACCAGCCCTACATGTGGACGTGGAAACCGCACTACTATTACGCCGGACTTTCCTTCTACAACTACCCCTACGCCTTCGGCCTGCTCTTCGCCACCGGGTTGTACGCCATCTACCAGCAGCGCGGCGAAGCCTTTGTCGCCGACTATAAACAACTGCTGGCCGCCACCGGCCAGGCCAGCGCCGCCGAACTGGCCGCCCGCTTCGGCATTGACATCCGCAGCAAAAAATTCTGGCGCGACAGTCTCAAAGTCATCGAAAAGAAGATTGAACGCTACGAGGCTCTGGCAGGCTAAAAATGCCCCAACTGCCCCTCTTCGCCCCCCAAACCTGGTCGGTGACCGAACTCACCCGCCGCCTGCGCCGCCTGCTCGAAGGCGACCCGGCCCTGCAGGACGCCTGGGTGCGCGGCGAAATCTCCAACCTGGCGCGACCAGCCTCCGGCCACCTCTACTTCACCCTGAAGGACAGCGGCGCGGCGCTAAAATGCGTCATCTGGAAAAGTGACGCGCTTCTGCTGAAAAACCTGGCCCTGCGGGACGGCCTTTCAGTGGAAGCGCACGGCAAAATCGGCATCTACGAGCCAGGCGGCCAATATCAACTTTATGTGGATACCCTGCGCCCGGTCGGCGAAGGCAATTTATACGCCGAATTTTTGCGTCTCAAAGCCGCGCTGGAAGAGGAAGGCCTGTTCGACCCGGCCCGCAAACGCGAAATTCCCATCTTCGCCCAGCGCATCGGCATCGTCACATCGTTAACGGGCGCGGCGCTGCGCGATATGCTGCACACCCTGCGCCGCCGTCAGCCGCTGGCCCAGGTGATTTTGGCAGGCTGCGCCGTACAGGGCGCCGCCGCCCCGCTGGAAATTGTCGCCGCGCTGCAGGCAGTCAACCGCCACGCGCCAGACGTGATACTCGTAGCGCGCGGCGGCGGCTCGCTGGAAGATTTGTGGGCCTTCAACGATGAGCGCGTTGTCCGGGCCGTTGCGGCCTCTGCCGCGCCGATAATTTGCGGCGTGGGCCATGAAACCGACTTCAGCCTGGCCGATTTCGCCGCCGATTTGCGCGCCCCGACCCCCACCGCCGCCGCCGAACTGGCCTCCGCCGTCACCGTGGACGGCCTGACAAAAGTGCTGGATGAGGCGCGCAAAGCGCTCCCGGCGACGATGACGCTGCGCCTGCAGGCCGAAAAATCTACCCTGAGCGGAAAGGCGGCGCGGCTGGGACTCGCTTCGCCGCGCCGCCAATTGGCAAGCGCCCGTCAGCGCCTGGATGATGCTCAACGGCGCGCAGCGCGGGGAATTTTCCAGCAGCTGCAGTTGAAAAAAAACACCCTGCGCGGAACACGCCAACGGCTGATATCGCTCAACCCGCTGATGATTTTGCGGCGCGGCTATGCCGTCATCACCGACAGCCAGGGAAATCTCATCGTGTCGGCACAACAAGCCCCGGCCGGGTCACTTCTCGCAGTGCGCGTGGCCGAGGGGCAATTTAAAGCCCGGGTGGAAGAACCCGGCGGAGGCGTTTGAAATGTCCCAATCTCCCCAAAAAATGGAAAAATTAAGCTACGAACAAGCGTTTGCCGAATTGGAAAAAATTGTGGCGGCGCTGGAAGAAGAAAGCCACCCACTGGATGAATCGCTAAATTTATATGAGCGCGGTCAGGCGCTGGCGGCGCACTGCGCGGCGCTGCTGGAAGCGGCAGAATTGAAGGTAAAACAAGTTAGCGGGCCAGATTTAATTCCATACGAAGAAGAGGCGTGAGATGGATTTTTGGGCTATTTTGCGAAACCGCCCGCTGGAAGTGGGCCTGATTGCCTGGGCGATTGCTCAAACGCTGAAACTGCCGTTGTATTATTTGCAATATCGCAAATGGTCGTGGGCGCCGCTGTTTAGCGCGGGCGGAATGCCCTCTTCACATTCGGCGCTGATGGTGGGGACGACGATGGGTACCGGCTTATACCTGGGATTCGATTCGGCGGCCTTTGCGCTGGCGGTGGCGATGACAATGATTGTGATTTATGACGCTGCCGGGGTGCGGCGCGAAGCCGGACGGCACGCGGAAGCCATTAATATTCTGTTCGAGGAGCTGCTTTCAGGTCACCCGGTCTCAGACAAACAACTGCGCGAAGTGCTGGGCCACACGCCGCTGGAAGTGGCTGGCGGCATCGTTTTGGGAATTCTAGTCGGAATCGCCTTTTGGCGGCTAAACGGGTAAAATTACCCAAAAAGGAGAAAAAAATGGACGAATTGATTACGCTGGTTTCCAAAAAGACTGGCCTGCCCAAAGAACAGGCAAAAATGGCAGTGACGGTGGTTCTGGATTTCATTAAAAACAAATTGCCCCCGGCTCTTGCCACGCAGGTGGACGGCGTCTTAAACGGCGGCGGCACCAATGTCTTGGGCGCAGTGGAAGATGTTCTGGCAGATGGAAAGATTGACGCCAGTGACGCGGCCACGCTGTTGGGCGATTTATTCGGCGGCGGCAAAAAGAAATAAATCAGGATTGCCAGCGATAAAAAAACCGATCTTTCGATCGGTTTTTTTATCGCCGAAGAAAGCGGTGGGCCAGTTTTTGCAGTTCTGGCGTTTTTTGCAGCGTCAGCGCCAGCCCATAAACCAAACCACCCAGGGCGACTCCGCCCAGACCTGCCACCCAGGGGCTGAAGGGGCGGGAAAATCCATTCCAAAGAAGCAGACAAAGACTCATCGCAGCCGCTGCCAGAGCGGCCTGGCGAAACGCGTAAAAAATTTCACGGCGGGGCAGGCCGCCTGGCAGACGGCGATGCATCAGCGTCAGCAAAATCAACGCTTCGAGCAAGGTTGCCAGGCTGTTCGCCAGCGCCAGGCCGCCGTGCGGCATCCAGCCAATTTGGGTGAAGAGACGTGAAAAGAGAAATGAAAAGAAAACATTGAGCGTCATGGCGCCCGCGCCAACCAGCACGGGAGTTTTTGTATCGTGAAAGGCGTAAAACGCGCGGGCGAGAATTTCCAGCACGGCGTGACCGAGCAGCCCGCTGGCGTACCAAATCAGCGCCCAGGCGACCATTTCGGTGGAGGCGGCGCTAAACGAGCCGCGCTGAAAAAGCATGGCGACAACCGGCCTGCTGAGCAAAATCAGCCCCAGCATGGCCGGAAAAGCCAGCAAAAGTACGCCGCGCAGCGTCCCCGCTACCGTTTTGCGGATTTCATCAAACTGGCCGAGCGCGTACTGTGCCGAAAGAGTCGGCATGGCGGCGGTGGCGGCGGATTGGGCGATGACGGCCTGCGCCATGACCATCAGCATAAAGCCGTAGGTGATGGCGCTGACGCTGCCCGCCATCATCTGTGAGGCAAGCCAGATGTTGACCCAAAAATTGAGTTGGACGATGGCAACGCCAAAAAGCCTCGGCCCCATCAGACGCATCACTTCGCGCACAGCGGGGTTTTCGAGGCCCAGCGAGAAACTATATTTTCCGCGCAGTTTCATCAGCGCCGGAAGTTGCAGCAGCAGGTAAAGCGCCGAGCCGAGCACCACGCCCCAGGCCAGGCCGTAAATCCCCAGCGCGGGCGACAAAATCAGAATACCGAAAATCCAGCCCAACTGGTAGACGGCGGGCATCAGGGCGGGGGTCAAAAAAATGTGTTTGGCGTTCAAAATTCCGACCACCAAACCACCCAGGCCAAAAAGAACCGCCGTCAGCAGTTGAATGCGCATCAGTTGAATGGTGAGCGAATACAGCTGAAAATTGTAAAAAAGACCGGGGGCAAGGGCGTAGCGCACAATTTGCGGGGCGAACCAGGCCGCCAGCGCGGCCAGCAGGCTGAGGGCAAGCGCGAGCAGAGTCGCCGCGCCAGAGGCCAATCGCCAGGCAGAATCTTCGTCATCCTTGACGAGAAAAGCCGTGAAAGTGGGAATAAACGAGGAGCCGAGCGCGCCTCCGCCAACGATGAGAAAAAGCGTCTCGGCGACACGATTGGCGGCGTAAAAAGCGTCGAGGCTGGGGCTGGTGCCGAAAGCGCGCGCGACCAGGATGCGGCTGACGAGGCCGGTAATTTGGCCGATAATCAACGCGGCGGCGACGGTTCCGGCGGCGCGAAACAGGCTGGGGCGACGGGAAGTTAGAGTCACGGGGCAGGATTATACCGCAGGAATATTTTCAAGAACGCATGTGCTATAATTTTGCCGGTTGGCCTGGCGCTGGCTGCTCAAAAATCCTTTTTTTACCGGAAGAGAGACAGAATGAAAAAAAATATCGCATTCGCCCTGACCGCGCTCTTTATGGCCGCCCTGGCCTGCGGCGCGCCGACAGAACTGCCGGGAGTGGTGACAGCGCCGCCGCCGACAAATTCCAGCGCGGGGCTGCCCGGCGGCCCGCTGGCAATTGATGTCGGTTTTGGCTATGCCGGGCCATTTTATGACGTTTATTTTACCGACCCATTTAATCGCGCGGCGCAAATGCAAGAGGGCGGGCCAGACACGGCGCTGGTGGCGGCAATTGACGCGGCGCGCCTTTCGGTGGATATGGCCGTCTACAGCCTGAGCCTGACCAGCGTGCGCGATGCGCTGACTCGCGCTCATCAGCGCGGCGTGCAGGTGCGTCTGGTGATGGAAAGCGATAATCTCGACCGCGATGTGCCCAATTCGCTGCTTGCAAATGGGATTGATATTCTTGGCGACCGGCGCGAAGGGCTGATGCACAATAAATTTGTCGTGATTGACCGCGCTGAAGTCTGGACCGGTTCGATGAATTTGACCACTTCGGGAACCTATGACGACAACAATAATTTGATTCGCATTCGCTCGACCAAAATTGCGGAAAATTACACCACCGAATTTGAAGAAATGTACCTGCGCGACCTGTTCGGCCCAGACGCGCTGGCGGCCACACCCAACCCGGTAGTTACGGTGGACGGAATCAGCGTGGAAACGCTCTTCTCGCCGGATGACAAACCCGCCCGCCGCATCGCCGAACTTTTGCGGGCGGCCACTTCCAGCATTTATTTCATGGCTTATTCCTTCACCGCCGATGAATTGGGCGCGATTTTGATTGATAAAGCCCGCAACGGCGTCACTGTCGCCGGGGTGATGGAGGAGGAGCAAATCAAATCCAACCAGGGCAGTACCGAATTTGACCCGTTCACCCAGGCGCGTATGGATGTTTACGCCGATGGCAATCTCGGATTGATGCATCACAAAGTCTTCATTTTGGACCAGCAAATTGTTATTTTAGGCTCCTACAACTTCAGCCTGAGCGCGGAAAAACGCAATGATGAAAACCTGCTGATTATTTTTGACCCCAATTTGGCGGCGCAATATCTGGCCGAATTTCAACGGGTGTACGCGGAGGCCAAAAGATAATTCCAAAACAGGGCGGGCGACAAGCCGCCCTGTTTTTTCGTAACTTTTGGATTAGCCGGGCGACAAGTAAAGTGAAAATCATCCAACGTGTTACCCGGAGGTTCAATGAAACGCAACCCTACTTTTTTCCTGGTTCTGGCGCTCGGCGCGCTGTTCATTTCGGCGTGCGGCGCGGCTGCGCCAGCGCCGGCGGCAGACCCAACGCAGGCCATCAGCAATAACAGCGCGGATGTGTTTTTTTCCGGCAACATCGAGGCCATTAATGGCGACCAGATGACCGTGGCCGGGCAAAGTTTCAGCATGGCGGCCAGCGGTGGCGCGCAAAATTTCCAGGTTGGGCAATATGTCCAGGTGCGGGCGACAGTTGACGCTCAGGGGCAGATTATGGCCCGCCAGGTGGAAGCGGTCAACGCGCCGAATCAGGCCCCCGAAGTAGCCAGCGCGCCGCAAGCCGCCGCCCCCGCTGAAAGCGGCCCCGCTCCGCTGGAGGCTGCGCCCACGCTTCAGCCAACTCCCAGCGCCGTAGTCGTCCCATTTGAATTTATCGGCGCGGTGGAAAGTATCATCGGGACGACCTACACTATCGGCGGAAAGATTTTTATCGCCAGCGACCAAACCATTTTCGACAGCCCGGTTTTACCCGGCGACACAGTCAACGTGCATTACCTGGTCAATCAGGACGGCAGCCTGAACATGCTCGAAATCAACCTGGCGGCGGCGCCGCTGGTCACCAGCGCAGGCAGCACCCCAATCCCTGGCGGCACTTCCTTCGGCGCTGGCACAACGACCACGACGGGCGGCGGCACAACGACCACCAGCGGAGGCGCAACCACCGGCGGTGGCACAACCGGCGGCGGAAGCGGCTCATCCAACGATGACCACGACGACGACAACAAAAGCGACGACGATTAATGTGAACTCTTCTTCTCTCCCCCTGCCCGCCCTGTATTTTCCAGGGCGGGCAAAACATCAAAAATCTCATGTATACTTACGGTCTGCCGGGTATGTCTGACAACATTTTCTCACCCGCACTACGCTACATGGCTTCTTCCCTGACCCAGACAGACGAATTGGATGGATTACGTCGCCTCGATACACGCATCGTGGGCGCAATTTACGACCGCTATTTTCCTGAAGTTTTTCGCTTTGTGCGCTACCGCCTGAACGATGAACACCTGGCAGAAGATATTGCCAGCGATACCTTTGTTCGCCTGCTGGAAGCTACTCACAACGGACGCGGCCCCGAAAGCAATCTGCGCGCCTGGCTGCTCTCCACCGCCTCGCACATCATCACCGACCATTTGCGGAAAGCCTATCGCCGTCCCACCGAAATGCTCTCCGATGAGCAGCCCGACACATTGGAAAACCTCGCCAGTACCGTGGAACAAAGAGAACGCGGCGCGCGCCTAAAAGCTGCGCTGCAAACGCTGACCGAGGAACAGCAAAACGTGATTGCCTTGCGCTTTGGCCAGGGATATTCGCTCGAAGAAACGGCGCGCGCGCTCAAAAAAAACGCCAACGCCATTAAGCAACTCCAGTTCCGCGCTCTGGCAGCGCTCAATCGCCAGATGGGCGAAAAGCAATGAATAATCCCTTGTATGATGCTCTTGAAATTTGCATCACCGATTTGGAGCGCGGCGCAACGCTCGACTCTTGCCTGGCGCAGTTTCCCGCGCTGGCCGGTGACTTGCAGCCTATTCTGGAAAGCGCCCAGCAGGCGCGCGCCTTTTCGCAAAACACACTGCCCACCGGCGCCTATCGCCGCGCGCGAACTCGTGTTTTACAGGCCGCCGCCGAATTACGCCAGCAAAAACCCGCGCCGCTGCCTTTTTGGAAGCGCGGCCCCAGCCCCGCGCGCCCCTTCCGGCTGGCTTTCACCGCCCTCGCCATGCTGATTTTTCTGCTCAGCGGTGGAACCGGCCTGGTTTCAGCCTCCTCCAACGCCCTGCCCGGCGACCATCTCTACCCGGTCAAACGCAGTTGGGAGGGCTTTCGCCTCTCGCTCACGTTCAACCCGCTGGAGCGCGAACATCTTGAACGTTCCTACGAAAAAGAGCGCGTCAGCGAAATTCATGAACTATTCACCAAAAAGCGCATGGAACAAGTTTATTTTCAGGCGATTGTCGAAAGCCAGGCCAGCGATTTTTGGGTGGTGGACGGTTTGAAAATTCGCATTGACCACGACGCCAAAATTGACGCCGCCATCACCATCGGCTCACTGGTGGAAATCAAAGGCGAAACCGATGACGGCATTCTCAAAGCCGAAGAAATCCGGCTGATTGCCCCGCCCACGCCGCCCGCCGCGTATCCCAAACCGCAATCCGCCCCCAGCCGCGACATCCCCGCCAGCGAAACCATACGCCCAAGCGAAACCGCCACGCTGCCAGAGCAAACTCGCGTAGGCGACGACACCGCTCAGCCCGAAACCACCGAGCAGAAAAAAGATCAGCCAAAAACCGAGGAAACAGAAAAGACTCCCAGCCCCGAACACAGCGACGAACACTCCGAGGAAGGGGGCAGCCAGACCGCCACCCCAGCCCCCACCTCTCACGATTAACCTGGCAGCCAAACACCTGTTCTACAACTTGCATTTTCATATAAAACAAGGTACATTCAAAAACGTAAAACGCGCGGCGTTTTACGTTTTTATTTTTCTGCGGAGCGAGCCATGAACAACACTTTTTACCTTGGACGCCTGAATGACCTCAGCGGCGCCCCGCTCAAGTATGACCCCGCCGATTTAACCACGCACGCTGTCGTCACCGGCATGACCGGCAGCGGAAAAACCGGGCTGTGCCTGGCGCTGATGGAAGAAGCCGCCCTGCAGGGCATTCCCGCCATTTTGATTGACCCCAAAGGCGACCTGACCAACCTGCTCTTGCATTTTCCCAACCTGGCCCCGCAAGATTTCGCTCCCTGGTTGGACGCCGACAGCCTGCGCCGCCAGGGAAAAAGCCTGGAACAGGCCTCCCAGGAAGTTGCCGCCCAATGGCGGGAGGGCCTGACGCAGTGGGACATCGCCCCAGAGCGGATCCGCGCCCTGCAGGATGCGGCCCAATTTGGCGTTTTCACCCCCGGCTCAGACGCCGGGCTGCAAATCAGCGTACTCTCCTCACTCGAAGCGCCCGACCTGCCCTGGGAAGGCAACCGCGAAATTCTACGCGAACAAATCTCAAGTTCCACCATCGCCCTGCTGAGCCTGGTCGGCTACACCAACATTGACCCGCTGCGCTCACGCGAGCATATTCTGCTCGCCAACATCTTCGAGGCCGCCTGGAGCAAAAACACCCCGCTCGACCTGACGGAACTCATCCTGCAAGTGCAAAACCCGCCCTTCGACAAACTCGGCGCCTTTCCGCTCGAAACCTTTTTTCCCGCCAAAGCGCGCGCCGAACTAGCCATCACCCTCAACAACATTCTGGCCTCGCCCGCCTTCCAAAGTTGGCGCGAAGGCCAGCCCATGCACATTCCCAGCCTGCTTTTCACCCCCGAAGGAAAACCGCGTCACAGCGTTTTCTACCTGGCGCACCTCAGCGAAGGTGAGCGCATGTTCTTCGTCACCTTGCTGCTCTCGGCCTACGAAACCTGGATGCGCAGCCAAACCGGCTCCACCTCGCTGCGCGCCCTGCTCTACTTTGACGAACTCTTCGGCTACCTGCCGCCCAGCCTCAACCCGCCCAGCAAAATTCCGCTGCTGCGCATGCTCAAACAGGCACGCGCCTTCGGCATCGGGCTGGTCCTCGCCACGCAAAACCCGGTGGACGTGGATTACAAGGCGCTTTCCAACGCCGGAACCTGGTTCATTGGCAAACTGCAAACCGAGCGCGACAAGGAACGCCTGCTCGAAGGGCTGCAGGGTGCAAGCGCCAGCCTCGACCGGGACGCCTACGGGAAAATCATTTCGGCCCTGGGTAAACGTGTTTTTCTGCTGCACAACATTCACCAGCCCCAACCGCAAATTTTTCAGACGCGCTGGACGATGAATTTTCTGGCCGGGCCGCTGACCCGCGCTCAAATTCCCGCCGTCAATCGCCTCGGCGGCGCGGGGAAAAAGGAAAACGCGCCAGCCGAGTTAATGGCTTTCGGCCTGGATTCCGCGCCCGAAGCAGCCTCCACGCCCCAGCCAGATTTCTCCCACTTCCAGCCGCTTTCCGTTGGCGAGGCGGATGCTCCGCTGACAGCCGCCGAACCGCCCCGCGCCATTCCCCACCCGTCCGCCGATTTGCCAGGCAGCGTCACCCGCCCGGCCATTCCCAGCGGCGTGGATGAGTTTTTTCAACCGGTGAGGCTTTCCATCAGCGAGGCCTTTCGCGCCGCCGGAGAAGCCGCCCCGGTGGATGCGCGGCTGGAAGCGATGCTCTACCGCCCGGCGCTGCTGGCCGCCGCGCGTGTACGCCTGCTCGACCGGCGCTACAATCTCGAAAGTGAACTGCCACGCATCGCCCTGGCGCAGGAAATTGACCGGCGCGGAATCGTGCGCTGGGAAGACTGCCCCTACGATGGCCCCGACTTAAAAACGCTGGAGCGCCAGCCCGCGCCGCAAGCGCGCTACGCCTCGCCCGATGCCGCCCTGCTGGACGCCAGGCTGCTGACCACCCTGCAAAAAGATTTCGCCGATTGGGTCTACCGCGCCACCAGCATCAGCGTGCGCGCCAATGACACGCTCAAATTGTACGCCGGGCCCGAAACCAGCGCCGCCGAGTTCCGCACCGCCTGCGCCAACGCCGCCCGCGAGGCCCGTGACCGTGAAATTCTCAAAAGCGGCGCGGTCATCGAAACACAAATCGCCCGGCTGCAAGACAAACTTTCACGCGAAGAGCGTGAACTACGCCAAGACGAGGATGAATATCAAAACCGCAAATGGGAAGAAAACGCCACCCACGCGGAAAATGTGTTCGGCATGTTCAGCGGCAAAAGCGCCACCCGCCGGGTATCCTCCTCGCTGACCAAACGCCGCCTGAGCGAACAGGCCAAAGCCGATGTGCAGGAAAGCAAAGACGCCCTGGAGCAGTTCGCCGCGCAAATTGACGACCTGGAGCGCCGCCGCGAGACGCTCAGCGCAGAAATTAACGCCCGTTGGGCGCAAATCGCCAATCAACTGCGCGAAATCAACCTCACACCCAAAAAATCAGATGTCTTTCTGGAGCATTTCGGCGTGTTGTGGCTGCCGTTTTATCTCATTCGCGCGGGCGGCGAATTGTACGAACTGCCGGCCTAAGTTTCAGCGGCGCAAATCAATCGCCCCAAAAGGTACCCATGAATATCGGAGTCAGTTTTCTGCTGGTCGCGTCCATCGCCTGGGGCTTCGTCCATTCGGCGCTGGCCTCGCATGGATTCAAAGCCTGGGCGCGCCGCCTGGCGGGCGAGGACGCCTTTCGGCGGCTGTATCGTTTTTCGTACAACCTGTTTTCGGTCGCCAGTTTTTTCCCTATTTTGGCGGCGCTGTCGGTGCTGCCAGACCAGACGCTTTACACCATCCCCGCGCCGTGGATTTATCTCACCAGCGTTTTGCAGGGGCTGGCAGCGATGGCGCTCATCGCCAGTGTGATGCAAACCGACCCCTGGGCCTTCGCCGGGCTGAAGCAGCTCGGCGGCGGGCAGGAATCGGCGGCGCTGGTCACCAGCGGGCTGTACGCCTGGGTACGCCACCCACTCTACAGCGCGGGACTGGTTTTCATCTGGCTGACGCCGCAAATGACGGTCAACCGCCTGACCCTGTGGAGTATTTTATCGGCGTACATTTTGATTGGCGCCTGGTTTGAAGAACGCAAACTGCGCCGCGATTTCGGCGATTCCTACGCGCAATATCAGGCCCAAACGCCCATGTTAATTCCTTTTTTTAGGAAAAAATGAGTATCCCCTCCACCAGATTGGGAGCGGCAACCCGCCGCAGCCTTCGCTCCACTCCACCGCGCCGCCATGAAGATGAAAGCGGTATGATTTTGGCGCAGCTCGGCGCTGCCGCGCTCGGCGGGCTGACGCTTTTCCTGGCCGTCATGTTCGCGCTTTCACTCGGCTATCGCGCCAGCTACGCAGGCCGAATATTTCCCGGTGTGTCGGTGGCCGGGGTTGATTTGGCCGGAAAACGCGCCGACGAAGCCGCCATCGCGCTTTCCAACCGGCTTTCCTACCCTTACAGCGGAAAAATCGTGCTGCGCGATGGGGAGCGGCTGTGGGTGACCACCCCGGCCCAGGTCGGGCTGGCGCTCGACACAACGGCCAGCGCCCAGGCCGCCTTCGCCTACGGGCGCAGCGCCAATCTTTTTACCAGCCTGGCAGAACAATTCAATGCCGCCAATCGCGGCGTCAACCTTTCACCGGTCAGTATTTTTGACCAGCGCGCGGCGCAAATCTACCTGCAAAAATTGGCCGCCGAAATTGACCAGCCTCTGCGTGAAGCCAGCCTGAGCGTCAATACCGGGCTGGAAATCAGCGCCGTTCCGGGGCAGGCGGGCCGCGCGCTCAACGTGGAGGCGACCCTGGTGCTGCTCGGCGCCCAATTTCAGGCCTTCCGCGATGGCGAAGTGCGCCTGGTCGTGGTGGAGCAGGCCCCCACCCTGCTCAATATTCAACCCCAGGTGGAACAGGCGCGCGCCCTGCTGACAGCGCCTTTCGCGCTCAATCTGCCCGGCGCGCAGCAGGGCGACCCCGGCCCCTGGCTGATTGCTCCGCAGGAACTGGCGCCGATGCTGCGGGTGGGAAAAAACGTCAGCGAAACAGGAGTCAGCCCCCGGCTAGAAGTGGATGCGGCGCAAATCGAATCTCGTCTACGCGAAATCAGCCAGGCCGTCAATCGCGCTCAGGAAAACGCCCGTTTCACCTTTGATGACGCCAGCGGCCAATTGCAGCTTCTCCAACCTGCCAAAGTTGGCCGCGAACTAGAGCGCGAGGCCACGCTGGAAGCCATCAACCTGACGATTTCACAGGGCCTGCCCGCCGCCGATTTGCAACTGACTCTGACACAGCCACAAGTGAGCGACAGCGCCAGCGGAGCAGAATTGGGCATTACCCAAAATGTTTCCAGCTACACTTCTTATTTTCGCGGCTCCAGCGCGGCGCGCATGAACAACATCGAAACCGCCGCCTCGCGCTTCCACGGCCTGCTGGTAGCGCCCGGCGAAACATTTTCGATGGGCCAGGCGCTCGGCGATGTGAGCCTGGACAGCGGCTTTAGCGAGGCGCTGATTATTTACGGCGGGCGCACCATCAAAGGCGTTGGCGGCGGCGTCTGCCAGGTCAGCACCACACTTTTCCGCGCCGTATTTTTCGGCGGATTTCCGGTGGTGGAACGCTACGCGCATGCCTACCGCGTCTCTTACTATGAACAAAATGCGAGCGGCATTGACCCAAACCTGGCCGGGCTGGACGCCACCGTCTACTTTCCACTGGTGGATTTCAAATTTACCAATGACAGCCCCTACTGGATGTTGATGGAAACCTACTTCAGCGCCAAGAATCAAAGCCTCACCTGGAAGTTATATTCCACCAGCGATGGGCGCAGCGTGCAATGGCAAACCACCGGCCTGCAAAACGTGACTGCCGCGCCGCCGCCCGAACTACAGTTCAACCCCGATGCCGGCGAAGGCGCCTTCCGCCAGGTGGATTGGGCCGCTGAAGGCGCAGACATCACCGTCAACGTCACCGTGCTCAAGGGCGACAAAATCTATTTTATGGATAAATTCGTCACCCACTACCAACCCTGGCGCGCCGTCTGCGAATACGGCCCCGGCGTAGACGACCCGCAAAAAATCGCCAAACGCAAAAATCTCTGCTGGGTGAAACAGTAAAAAAGACCCTATGGTAGAATCAGCCGGTCAACTAACCGACAACAAGGAGAACTTTCATGGTCAATACTGATTTACTCGAAATTTTGCGCTGCCCGGCCTGCGTCAAAGAAAAACCCGGCCTGCTGACACTAACCCGCGAAACCTGGCTGGTTTGCCAGGACTGCGGTCGCAAATATCCCATCAAAGACGAAATTCCCGTCATGCTGATTGACGAAGGCGACAAATGGCGCGAAACCGAAGTCGCCGCCCTACCCGTTCCACCCCAGGCATGAGCCTGAGCGAACTACTGGGCGACCTGACCAGCGCCGATGACCTGCGCGCCGAACAAGCCGCCCATCAGCTGCCGAAACACGGCCAGGCAGCGCTCAATGCCCTGCAAAATCTACTGCAAAATGGGGCAGACGATTCCCGCTGGTGGGCAGCGCGCGCGCTGGCAGAATTTCCAGCCGAAAAAGAAATCAGCCTGAGCCTGCTCGCCGCGCTGGAAGACGAATCGGACGAAGTGCGCCAGGCTGCCGCGCTGGGTCTCTGCCAACATCCCTCGGCTGAAGCCGTTGACCCGCTCAACCGGGCGCTCGCCAGCCGCGAACCGATGATCGCCAAACTGGCCGGAAACGCCCTGAGACAGATCGGCCCCACAGCCGTCCCCGCCCTGCTGACAACCCTCGCAAGCGGAACCCCCGCCGCGCAGATTGAAGCCTGCCGCGCCCTGGCCGAAATTGGCGACCAGCGCGCCATCCCCGCGTTAATGAAAGCCTTTCAAAGCAACTCTGCGCTCTTGCACTATTGGGCCGAACACGGCCTGGAGAAACTTGGGCTAAATATGATTTTCATGAAGCCCGAATAAACTACCCTATGGAAACCTTCAAAACTTTTTTCAAAAACATTTCTGCCCGCCAATGGATTTTCGGCGCGGTGACAGGTATCGTCTTGCTCGGCAGCCTGTTCGGCGTCCGCGCACTGACGCTTTCATGGTGTCTGACGCCGCTGCCAGGAACCGCCGTCAGCGCTTGCGGCGGAAGCGCGGCGCCCCTACCCGGCGCCGAAGCGACCGCTGTCAGCGGGCAAGTCGCGCCACCGGCGGCCCCCACCCCGGCGCCCATCGCCCCGCAGGTGGAACTGCCTCCCGCCTGGGACGGCGCCAGCCGCATCAATATTCTCGTGCTCGGCCTGGATTATCTCGACTCAGTCGCCGACCGTCAGGGCCCTTCGCGCTCCGACACGATGGTGGTGCTGACCATTGACCCGCAAAGCAAAACCGCCGGGATGATTTCGGTGCCGCGCGACCTGTGGGTAAATATTCCCGGCTTCGACTACGCTAAATTAAATATGGCCTACTACTACGGCGAGGCCAACAAAATGCCCGGCGGCGGCCCGGCGCTGGCAGCCAAAACTATTGAGCGCGTTCTTGGGATTCCGATTCATTACTACGCCAAAGTAGATTTTATAACCTTCGTCTATCTGGTGGATCAGATTGGCGGAGTTGATGTTTATGTCGAAAAGAAAATCAAAATTGACCCGCTCGGCCCCGGCGCAGACGATGTGGTTTTGCCAGTCGGGCTTAAGCATTTGGACGGGATGAAGGCCCTGGCTTACGCCCGCCAACGTTACACGCAAGATGGTGACGTAGACCGCGCCCGCCGCACTCAGCAGGTCATTCTCGCCATCCGCGATAAAGTCATGGACCCGGCAACTTTTTCCACGCTCATCAGCCGCGCGCCTGAAATTTATCAGACGGTGCAAAGCGGCATCAGCACCAATATGCCGCTGGAAGATGCGCTTAAAATGGCGGTGCTCCTGCGCGACATTCCCACCGAAAACATCAAACGCGGCGTGATTGATTACAGCATGGTCATTTTGGACAACGTGACCCTGAACGGCGCAAACGCCAGCATCGTCAAACCCATCCCCGACAAAATCCGCGAACTGCGTGATGAAATTTTCACCAGCGGCGGGCCTGTCGGCCCGGCGGCAGTTGGCACAGACAGCGCCGACTTGATGCGTCAGGAAGGCGCCAGCGTCATCATCTACAACGGAACCTACACGCAAGGATTGGCCCTGGTCACCGCGGATTACTTGAAAAGCCTGGGCGTCAATGTCGTCAGCGCCGACAATGCCACCGAGTTTCCCGGCGTCACCAAAGTAATTGATCATCGCGGCAAACCCTACGCCTTGCGCTTTTTCAAAGAACTGTTCGGGATTAACAGTGGGGCGCAAATCGTTTCACAGTACGACCCCGCTGCCCCGGCAGATATTGAAATTATCCTGGGCGATGACTGGGCGCTGAATAATCCGATGCCGTAAAAAATTCACGCCACCGAAAGCGGGCGCCGCGTGAAAAAAACTGGCGCGGCGCCCGCTCGTTATCGGCATTTGCTCTTCAAAAAAATCATGCCAACGAAATTTTTCACCTATCTCGAAGCCCTGTTTGCCGTCAGCGTGTGGGGCGGAACCTTCATCGCCACCAAATTTGCCCTGCGCGAAGCCTCGCCAGCCACCATCGTTTGGCTGCGTTTCGGGTTGGGCGTCATCATTTTGGGGCTGGCAGTGGCGCTGCGCAAACAGTTCGCCTGGCCCAAACAGCGCGAATGGGGCTATTTTGCCCTGCTCGGTTTTTTGGGCGTCACCTTTCATCAGTGGCTGCAGGCAACCGGCTTGCAAAGTGCTGCCGCCACCACCACCGCCTGGATCGTCGCCACCATTCCGGTTTTTACAGCGCTGCTGGGCTGGCTGTTTCTGCGCGAAGAAATGGGCTGGCGGCGCGTGGGCGGAATTGCACTGGCCGCCCTGGGCGTGCTGCTCATCGTCACTCACGGCAACCTTGCCAGCCTGACCAGCGGTACTTTCGGCGCGCCCGGCGATTTTCTCATTCTCATCAGCGCGGTCAACTGGGCGGTTTTTTCGGTGCTTTCACGCAGTGGATTAAAAATCCACCCGGCGGCGCGCATGATGTTTTACGTCATGTTTTTCGGGTGGATTTTTTCGATTATCTGGCTGTTCGGCTTCGGCCCAGGGCTGAGCGAGCTTTCCTCGCTGACGCTTACCGGCTGGACCAGCCTGCTGGTATTGGGAATTTTCGGCTCAGGGCTGGCGTACATCGCCTGGTATGACGCCCTGCAGGCGATTCCGGCCTCGCAGCTGGGAGTTTTTATCTACATTGAGCCGCTGGTGACGCTGGTAGTGGCAGCCCTGCTGCTGAATGAAGCCATCAGCCTGATTTCGCTGCTGGGCGGCGCGCTGACTTTGGCCGGGGTGACTCTCGTCAATTGGAAGAAGAATTAATCAGCGGCGGCGCCCGAGGTTTGTTTTTCTTCTTCGGGCAGGGCGGCCAGCACAATCAGTGGGCCGTAGGGGCTGTCCGTTGTTTTGTGAGTCCCATCGCAAAAGGGCAAACTTCCCGATTTCATGCAGCGACAAAGTTTTACACGCTCGCCTGGGGCGAGGGTTACATTTGTGCGCAGGCGTCCGTTGTGTTCCTCGTCTGTAAATGTGGGCATGTCAGGCCGCCTTTTTGGCTTTCTCGCGCGCCATTTGAATTCCGGCAATCACCAGGCCGACGAGCAGCGCCGCTGCGCCCAGGCCGTTGATTCCGCCGGGAAAGTTGAGCGGGATTTTGCGAAAGAGCGTGTCGAGCAAAATTCCCAGCACGAACATTCCGCCAAACATGCGATTGTGGTAGAAGGCGAAGCCGCTGAACCAGGTCGGCCAGAAGGTTTCAAATCCGGCGGGCGGGCCTTCGGGGCGGGGCTTGAGCAAAACTGCCAGCGCGAAAAATGCCCGCTTGACGGCGAATAAAATCAGCAGCATGAATACCGAAAAATAGCCAATCGCCACCAGGTAGACGACCACCGCATAGGCGAAGAAAATAGTCGCCATGGTGGTGTAACGCGCCACCGTCTGCCCTACGCGCACCGGGAAGGTGCCGACCCCTTTTTTCTTGTCGTCATTGAGTTTATCGGTGTGCTTGGCAACATTGATGCTGGCAACGCTCAGGCCAAAGGGAACGCCCGCCAGGGCCACTTTCCACAAATCTACGGGGATGGGGCTGCCTTTGCCGAGAGTCAGCACCAGGTAAACCCCGGCAATCATGATCGGGCCCCAAATGACAAAAATCGCCAGTTCGCCGAGCGCCCAATATTTCATCGGCCAGGTATAAAAAAGCAGCACCAGCGAGCCGAAAGCGAACAGGCCAATGATGTACGGGTTGGCGCCGGTGTAAAAAACCGCAAAAATGCCGGTAAGAAAGGCAATTACGCCGCTGACCAGAAACCATTGAATTTGCTGTGATTTCGTCCAAAAACCCTGTACCAGCGGATGAACGCCGTACTGCGTGCGAAAATAATTATCTTTGTCTATTCCGCGCGAAAAATCGGTGTAATCGTTGAGCAGGTTGTTGGTGCCGTGGGCAACAAACAGCCCCAGCGTCACAATCAGCCACGGCCAGAAGGAAAACTGTCCATCACGCCAGGCCAACATGCCACCGATAATGGACGAGTAAATGGTAACCGCCGTCACCGCGGAGCGGGTGGCAATCAGCCACTTGGAAATCACATCAAGCGCATCCCATTCGTGCTTGTTTTCCATCTTGATGAGTTCCCATGAAGCCTTTCGCCACATGGCAAAGTTAATTTTCATCGTCTCTCCTTTTTGAATGAACGGAAAACATTATACAATATCGTCTGTGAAATAGAGTACTTTTGTCCGAAAATTTTTCCAAAAAATTAATACGGAGGAATACAAATGACAGGAAAAAAACGGCTGTTCTGGCTCTTTCCTGCGCTGATTGGCCTCTGCCTGGCGGGCGGCTGGTGGACGTACTCATCGGGGCGCCCCGCCCGACAAGAAATGCGCGAGGCGCTTTACCCATGCGTGGTCTACTACCGCCGCATTCACAACACGCCGCGCCTGCTGGTGGCGCACATCGTCACCGTGGATTTGACTTGCGACAACGTGAGCGCATTCATCACTCCGCCCGACCGCAAAAACCGCGAGGCAGAGTTTCCGCTCGACGCGCGCACGACTTCACAATTTGCGCGCGAATTTGGCGTACAAATCGCCATCAACGGCGATGGATTCACCCCGTGGTGGAGCAGCTCACCCTGGGATTATTATCCACACAGCGGCGACCCGGTCAAATCCAACGGCTTTGCCGCCTCGGCGCAGAAACAATACGGCGCAGAAAACGGCCAGATTCCGACTCTCTACATCAACCGGCAGGGATTGGCGACCTTTGGAAAGCCTCAACGAGGCGTTTACAACGCCATTTCGGGCAGTACCTGGCTGGTAAAAAATCGGCTGGTGGAGGAAAACCTGGCCGATGGCGAAGTCGCCCCGCGAACGGCGGTCGGCCTGGACGGCCCCGGCAAACGCCTGATTCTGATTGTGGTGGACGGTCGTCAGCCTCTTTACAGCGCTGGCGCAACCATCGCCGAATTGGCCGAGTTGATGCTTTTTTACGGCGGCGATAATGCCATGCTGTTGGATGGCGGCGGTTCATCCACCCTGGTAATTGACTGGCCCGAAAAAGGTCTACGAGTGATGAATTCACCCGTAGACCTTTACATTCCTGGCCGTGAGCGCCCGGTGGCGAATCACCTGGGCATTTACGTCCGCTGATTATTTGTTGTTGAGCGCGGCCACGCCGGGGAGTTCCTTGCCTTCCAAAAATTCCAGGCTGGCGCCGCCGCCGGTGGAGACGTGCGTCATCTGTTTGGCAAAGCCCGCTTTTTTGACGGCGCTGGCGCTGTCGCCACCGCCGATGACGGTAGTGGCGCCGCTTTCTGCCAGCATTTTTGCCAGGGCAAAGGTTCCTTCGGCAAATTTTGGCATTTCAAAAACGCCCACCGGGCCGTTCCAAACAATCAGTTTGGCGCCCGCCAGGGTTTGGCGATACAGTTCCAGCGTGCGCGGGCCGACATCCAGCATCCGCCAGCCAGCGGGGATTTTCTCCACAGCCACGACCTGAGTCTGGGCCTCGGCGTCAAATTTATCGGCGATGACGGCATCCACCGGCAGGACGAGTTTCGCTTCCGCCTTTTTCAAGATGGATTGGGCCAATTCAACCGAGACGGCTTCGACCAGGCTGTCTTGCATGTTCAGCCCCTTGGCCGCCAGGAAAGTGTTCGCCATGCCGCCGCCGATGATGAGTTTGTCACATTTGGCGAGCAAGGTTTCGACAACGAGAATCTTGTCGCTGATTTTTGCGCCACCCAAAATGGCGATGTAGGGATGTTCGGGGTTGGCTACGGCGCGCCCCAGGTATTCCAGTTCCTGTTCCATCAAAAAGCCGGAGACGGCGGGCAGGAAGCGGGCAATCCCTTCGGTGGAGGCGTGCGCGCGGTGCGCCGAGCCAAAGGCGTCATTGACGTAGATATCCGCCAGGGCCGCCATTTGTTTTGCCAGTTGGGGGTCGTTTTTTTCTTCGCCCGCGTGGAAGCGGGTATTTTCCAGCATCAGCACCTGGCCGGGGCGCAGGTCTTTCGCCATTTTTTCGACTTCGGCGCCAACACAGTCCGGCGCCATTTTGACGGGAAATCCCAAATACCCGGACAGGACTTCAGCGGCGGCTTTCAGGCTGAATTCGGGGTCAAAACCGGCTTTGGGGCGCCCCAGGTGGCTGGCAAGTAAAACAGAGGCGCCCTGTTCCAGTACGTATTTGATGGTCGGCAGGGCGGCTTTAATGCGTTTGTCATCGGTCACTTTGCCTGCAGCCATCGGCACATTAAAATCTACGCGCATAAAGACGCGTTTACCTTGCAAGTTGATGTCCTTTACGGTCTTTTTATTCATCCTTTTGCGCTCCTATTCGTAAACGGGGGGAAGGAGGCCGGGAAACAAGGAAACAGGTACTGACCTGCCTGTTTTCCTGTTTCCGGCCTCCCCGTCAACTACAGGCTCTTCGCCATCAGCGCGGCCAGGTCAGCAGTGCGGCAGGAATAGCCCCATTCATTATCGTACCAGGTGACAACTTTGACGAAATTGCTCTTTTCTTTGCCCAAAACCATGGTGAAGGGCAGGTCAATGGAGGAACTGTGCGGGTCACCCTTGTAATCAATGGAAACGAGAGGCTCGTCAATCGCCTGCAAAATGCCCTGGAAGCGAGGCTGTTTGGCGGCCTGGCGGAAGAGCTGGCGCAGTTCATCAGTGCTGATTTCAGATTCAGTCTCGGCAGTAAAATCAACAATCGAAACGGTGCTGGTCGGCACGCGCAAAGCGTACCCATCGAACTTGCCTTTCAGGTCGGGGATGACCAACGCCACAGCCTTGGCCGCGCCGGTAGTAGTCGGGATGATGCTCAGGGCGGCGGCGCGGGCGCGGCGCAGGTCAGAATGCGGCAAGTCGAGGATTTTCTGGTCGTTGGTGTAGGAATGGATGGTGGTCATGAACGCGCGTTTGATTTTCAGCGCATCGTGAACAACTTTGGCCGCCGGAGCCAGGCAGTTGGTGGTGCAGGAAGCATTGGAAACAACATGGTGGCTGGCGGGGTCATATTTATCTTCATTGACGCCCAGCACAATGGTTAAATCTTCGCCTTCAGCGGGAGCCGAAATGATGACCTTTTTGGCGCCGCCTTTGGTAATGTGGTTTTCCGCGCCCTTGACGGCCTTGCCTTTTTTATTGACGCCGTCACGCTTGACGGTGAAAATGCCGGTCGACTCGATGACGATATCCACACCCAGGGAGCCCCAGGGAATGTTGGCCGGGTCTGTTTCCTTGAAGGCTTTCACCTTTACCCCATCAATAATCAGGCCATCTTCTTCAAATTCGACCACGCCGCCAAAACGGCCATAATTCGAGTCATATTTCAGCAGGTGCGCCATCGTTTTCATATCGCCAATATCGTTGAAAGCGACAACTTCCAATTCGTCAGCGTAGCGCTCGCGAATGGCCTTCAAAACCTGGCGCCCAATGCGCCCGAAACCATTGATACCAACTTTGACAGTCATTGTAAACCTCCTCAGGTTTTATTGTGAAATTTTACACAAGGCGTTATTTTAGCACAAAAACCTGAAATAACGCGCTGTTTCTCATTATTTCAGGAAGTTGACAAAAGGTCAGGCCGCTTCCCGCAGCGGGCCAGTTTTCTCGTCCAGCAGATTCATCAGGACCTGCGCCAATTTTTCAGCGTCGTGCCGCCAGGGATTGGCTTCATCCACCAAATCGGCGCCATAAAAACGGGTCGAAGGCGTTCCTTCGGGCAGGCTGACCCAGTTGGAGCGCGGCGTAAGCGGCAGGTCATGGCGCAAATTGTACACGATAATATCGGCCAGATTGGGGTATGTATGCTCTTCCAGGGCGCGCAAATGGTCGAGGACGTTATAATCGCCGGTTTCGCCGGGCTGGGTGGCGATGTTGACCACGTACACTTTGAGCGCCCGACTGGCGCGAATCGCGTCCAACAAATCGGGAACCAGCAGATTGGGCAGGATGCTGGTGTAAAGGCTGCCAGGGCCCATCACGATCATATCAGCGGTGAGCAGGGCACGGATGGCGGGCGGAAACGCGAAGGGGTTGTCCGGCTCCAGCCAGACTCGCCGCACGCGGCCCGGCATTTCGGGGATGGCGCTCTCGCCCTGCACGCGGACGCTGCCCGGCTGATTGGGCAGTTCCACATCGGCGACAAGGTGGACATTGTGCAGCGTGGCCGGTAAAACCCGGCCATTCACCCCCAACACGCGCCCCGATTCGGCCACGGCTTCTTCAAAACTTCCTGTTATTTCCGCCAGAGCAGAAATAAACAAGTTGCCAAAAGAATGGCCGCCCAGGCCCGATTCGCTGTTGAAGCGGTACTGGAACAATTGAGTGAGCAGCGCCTCGTCATTGGAAAGCGCCGCCAGGCAATTGCGAATGTCGCCGGGAGGCAGAATTCCCAGGTTCTGGCGTAGTTTTCCAGACGAGCCGCCGTCATCCGCCACCGAGACGATGGCCGTCAGATTGGTAGTTTGGTTTTTTAGGCCGCGCAGCAAGGTCGAAAGGCCGTGCCCGCCGCCGAGGGCGACGATGCGTGGGCCGCGTTTCCTGCGCCGATAGAGCACAATCTGGTCGACCAGTTTTTCGCCGGGGCGCACAAAAGGCAGCATCAGAGCGCGATTCAGGCCAGCCACGCCCCAAATCATCAGCCCCAGACCAAGTATGGTGAAAATGAGTACACGAAAGATGCGGTCAAGAAAACGCAGCGAAGCGGTCGCCAGCAGCGGGGTCAGGGCGCTTTCCGCCGGGGTGTTGCGATAAACGTCCAGCAGGAAAAGCGCCAAACCAACGGCGAGCAGAGTCAGGCCGAGCAAAATCAGGGCGAACCAGCGCTTGACGCCCAGGCCTGGAATCAGCCAGCGCAAGACTCCCTTTATTTCCATCCAAAGTAAATTCATCACGCGCCGAGTTTAGCAGTCTTGCGGATATACGTCAAATCTGACAGAATTTGGACAAATGTCACCTGGGGAGAGGAAGGGCGGCGGCGCGGCGTGCTGTATAATTGAAACCTATGGCTTATTTCATTTCTGTTGACCTGGGTGGAACCCAAATTCGCGCAGGATTATTTGAGCGCAATTCAACAACAGCGCTGAGGGTGGAGCGCACGCGCACCCGCGCGGATGCGCCCGGCGTTTATGAAAGGTTGGAGACGCTGGTCGCTTCGATTTGGCCCGAAAGCGGCCAGGTGCTGGCAATTGGCGTGGCTTCACCGGGGCCGCTCGACCCATACAGCGGCGTGGTCATCGCCACACCGAATATCAAAGAGTTTCGCAACTTTCCACTCACCGAAAGGCTGACGGCGCGTTTTGGCGTGCCGGTTTTCCTGGATAATGACGCCAACCTGGCCTGTTTGGGCGAATGGAAATTCGGCGCCGGGCAGGGCCACCACAATGTACTTTTCTTGACCATCAGCACCGGCATTGGTGGCGGGGTGATTGCCGAAGATAGACTCCTGCAGGGTTTCCACGGGCTGGCTGCCGAACTTGGGCATACCATCGTGTGGCCGGATGGCCCGCTGTGCGGCTGCGGCAAACGCGGGCACATTGAGGCAATTGCTTCAGGCCCATCCATCGCGCGTTACGCCAGTGAGCAAATCGCCGCCGGACGCGCATCGTCCCTGCGCAGCGAAAAAACCATCAGCGCGCGCGAGGTGAGCGAGGCCGCCGGGCGCGGCGATGCGCTGGCGCTGGAGGCTTTTTCTCGCGCCGGGCGCTACCTGGGCATCGCCGTCGCCAATTTTTTAGCCTCCTTCGATCCTTCCATTGTCATTTTCGGCGGCGGCGTTTCGCGCAGCGGCCCGGCGCTGTTTGACCCTTTTCACGCCAGCCTGCGCGAAAACTGCTTCAGCCCCGCCTATCTGGAAAATTTACAGTTTGCCAACGCCGCCCTGGGTGATGATGCCGGTCTGTTGGGCGCGCTGGCGCTGGCTATGCTTTCCGTCCCCGACAACTGACTTTCGGCCAGCATCCCCCTGGCCGCTGAAGTTTTCTGGGGAGAAAATATCAACCTGAACCCCACGCAAACGGGCTGAAGCCCGTATCCCATTCACCTAAAGGAGTTTTTATGGAACCGATGCAGTTACCCGGCGCTAAAGGCCGCGCCATGCTCAAGCGCGACTCGGCTGTCATTTCGCCATCCTACCCACGCGACTATCCCTTCGTGATGGACCACGGCAAAGGCTCATGGCTGTGGGACGTAGACGGCAATCAGTTTCTCGACTTCATGGCCGGAATCGCCGTCAATTCCACCGGCCACGCCCACCCCGAAGTCGTCAAAGCCATTCAGGACCAGGCCGAAAAATTCATTCACATTTCCTCCGACTTTTACCACCAGGGCATGATTGAACTCGGCGAAAAGCTGGACGAAATCGCCCCGATGCAAGAAGCCGCCGTCAGTTTCCTCACCAACTCTGGCACCGAATCGATCGAAACCGCCATCAAATTGGCGCGCTACAAAACCGAGCGCACCAACTTCATCGGCTTCACCGGCGGCTTTCATGGCCGCACCATGGGCGCCGTCACCTTCACCGCCAGCAAATCCAATTATCACAAAGGCTTTTACCCGTTGATGAACGGCGTCGTCCACGCGCCCTTCCCCAACCCCTACCGCCCGATTTTGGAGCGCAAACGCGGCGAAGATTACGGCGAAACCGTCGTGCGCTACATCGAGGAACAAATCTTCCGGCAGATTGTCCCGGCGGAGGAAGTCGCCGCCATTTTGCTGGAACCGATTCAGGGCGAGGGGGGCTACATCGTCCCCCCGGCGGGCTTCTTCCCCGCCCTGAGAAATCTCTGCGACAAATACGGTATCCTGCTGATTGCGGACGAGGTGCAAAGCGGCATGGGCCGCACCGGAAAGTGGTGGGCCATCGAAAACTTTGGCGTTGAACCCGATATTTTCACCACCGCCAAAGGCATCGCCTCGGGCATGCCGCTCGGCGCCTGCGTGGCGCGCAAATCGGTGATGACCTGGGAGCGCGGCTCACACGGCAATACCTACGGCGGCAACCCGCTGGCCTGCGCCGCCGCGCTGAAAACGATTGAACTGCTTGAGCGCGAATACCTGAAAAACGCTGCCGAAGTCGGCCAATACGCGCAAGACGCGCTGCATCAAATCGCCGCCCGCCACCCCTCCATCGGCGAGGTGCGCGGCATCGGCCTGATGATTGGCGTGGAATTTGTCGCCGACCGCGAAACCAAAGAACCCGCCCCCGCCCTGCGTGACGCAGTCGTTCACCGCGCCTTCGAGCGCGGCCTGCTGCTGCTGGGCTGCGCCAGATCAGTCATTCGCATCGCCCCGCCGCTCTCCATCAGCAAAGATGAAATTGACCAGGGGCTGAAAATCTTCGAGGAAGCCGTCAGCCTGGCCGAAGCAAAATAAATTTTCGACAAAAAAAGCAGAATACGCGGCGCAGGCAAATCGCCTGCGCCGCGTATTCTGCCAAAACTCTTACACTGCCGCCATGCGGCCAATGATAAAATCGGCGCATGTTACCCGATTTCCGCGTCCGCCAACGCGATTACCTGCTGGAAATTTCCCGCGCCCTGACCCAGGAACTCGACCTGAAGAAATTGCTGGCGCGCATCCTGCGAATTTCGATTGAAATGCTGGCTGGGCAGGCCGGGCTGATTGCGCTCAAAGCAGACAATACCTGGCGAGTCGCCACCGCGCAGGGCATCCCCCCCGCCTTCCTGCGCTACCTCGAACCGCTGCTGGCCGAAGAACGCAGCGCCGAATTAAATGTGGAAGACCTGAACGCGCTGCTCAAAGAGCTGACCTACACCGCCAGCATGGGCCTGCTGAGCGGGGTAGGTATTCCGCTCAGCGCCAACGGAAATGTTATCGGCGTCATTTTCATCTTTCGCAACTACCCCGATTTATTCTCCAGCAATGACAAACAGCTGCTGCAATCCTTCGCCGACCAGGCCGCCATCGCCGTCTACAACGCGCAATTGTACGGGCAGGTTTCCTACGAAAAACAGCGGCTCTCGGCGCTGATTGATTCTGCCGCCGATGGCATTGTCATTTTAAACGCCGACCACAGCATCGAGCGCGTCAACGACGCCTTCGAGCGGCTTTACGGTCAAACCGACCAGCAGCTGCGCGGCTTGCGCCACGAGGCTGTTTTTCGCTGGGCAAAAAAACCAGCGGGGCAAACGCTGGAGGAAGCCGAACTTGGTGGCTGGCCGCTAAAGCCTGGCGCCTATCTCTACGTGGAAGGCGACCTGCTGCGCAAGGAAACGCGCCCGCTGCCCGTCGGCGTCACCTACGCGCCGCTGATTACCAATGACCGGCTGAACAGCATCTTCGTCACCGTGCGCGACATCACACACTTCCGCACCGCAGATGAAATCAAGGCCACTTTCATCTCGGTCGTCAGCCACGAGCTCAAAACCCCGGTGGCGCTCATCAAGGGCTACGCCTCCACCCTGCGCCGCGATGACGCCCGCTGGGACAAAGCCGTCATGCAGGAATCATTAACGGTCATCGAAGAAGAAGCCGACCGCCTGGCGCACATGATTGAAGACCTGCTGGACGCCTCCCGCCTGCAAGCGGGCGGACTGGCCCTCAGCCGGGCCGATGTCTCGTTACCGGTACTGTCCCTGCGGCTGGCAAAGCGTTTCCAAACCCAAACCTCGCGCCACCAAATCAACGTGGATTTCCCCTCCGGGTTTCCGGCTGTTCTGGCGGACGAGACGCGCATCGAGCAACTGCTTTCCAATCTCATTTCCAACGCCATCAAGTATGCCCCCGGCGGAGAAATTTCAATCACGGGGCAAAACTTACCCGAACAAGTCGTGGTTGCCGTCAGCGATGATGGCCCCGGCATTGACCCGCGCGACCTGCCTCATATTTTCGACCGCTTCTACCGCTCGGACGGCGCAGTACGCAAAACAAAAGGCGCCGGGCTGGGCCTCTACCTGGCGCGCGCGATTGCCGAAGCGCACGGCGGCCAAATGTGGGTCGAAGCCCAAGCGCGCGGAGCCAAAATTTGTTTTTCACTGCCAAAATAGCTCTGGCACCGACCTGCAACCCAAACTTACCCAAAGGAATTCCACATGCCCCAGACTCAAATCGCCTGCCCACGCTGTCGCCAACCCATTACCGCCAACGTGGAACAACTCTTCGACGTGACCAGCGACCCGGCCTCCAAACAGCGCCTGCTGGGACGCGCCTCCAATTATGCGCACTGCCCACAATGCGGTTTTGAAGGCCCGCTTTCCACGCCCATGGTGTATCACGACAACGAAAAAGAACTCCTGCTGACGTATTTTCCGTCCGAGTTGGGGCTGCCCGTCAATGAACAGGAAAAACTAATCGGGCCGCTCATTAATCAGGTCACCAACAAACTTCCGCCCGAAAAACGCAAAGCCTACCTTCTGCGCCCGCAGTCCTTCCTCACTTTCCAAAGTTTTATGGAGAAAATTTTGGAAAAGGATGGAATTACCAAAGAGATGCTCGACGACCAGCAAAAACGGCTGAACCTGCTTCAGCGTTTGCTGCAAGCCTCCGCGCCCGACGTGCGCGCCGAAATCATCCAGCAGGAAAAAGCCTTGCTCGACGAGGCGTTTTTCGCCATCTTCAACCGGCTGATTGAAACCGCGCTGGCGCAAAACCAGCAGCAAACCGCCCAGGCCATGAGCGCCATCCAGCAGGAACTGCTCGACCAGACCGAGTATGGGCAAAAAATTAAGGGCCAGTTTGAAGAATTGGAGGCGGCGGTGAAAACGCTGCAAGACCTCGGCCAGGGCCTGACGCGCGAAAAGCTGCTGGATGTTTTTCTGGCAGCGCCCTCCAATGACCGGCTGAAAGCATTGGTGTCACTCACGCGCAATGGGCTGGACTATTCTTTCTTCCAGATGTTGACCGAACGCCTGGACAAAGCGTCCAGCGCTGAAAAACAACGCCTAGAAGCGCTGCGCGAAACCCTGCTGGATTTTGTCAACCAGATGGACAAAGCCCTCGAAGAACAAATGAAACAAGCCGAGGCCTTCATCGAACAAATTTTGGCCGCGCCGGATGTTGCCCAGGCAACCGCTCAAAACGCCCAGCGCTTCAATGATGAAGTTGTGGGGCAGGTCTTGGAAAGTAAACTGCGCGAGGCCGGGCAAAAAAAAGACAACGCTCGCATGGAAAAGCTACAGCAAATGGTGATGGTTCTGCAGCAGGTCAATACTCCGCCAGAGATGGAATTGATTCAGCAAATGGTGGACGCCCCCAGCGAGGCTGTCATGGAAAAAATTCTGGAGACAAACGAAAAAATGGTCAGCGAAGAACTGACCGGGATGTTTGGCTCGCTCATGCAGCAGGTGGAATCGCAATCAGCGCAAAACCCCGAAGCGGCTGAGCTGCTCACCCGTTTGGAAAAAGCCTACAGCGTGGTGATTAAATTTCAAATGAAGAAAAAACTGGCCTAGAAAATTTCATCAAAAAGCGTGGCGCATGCGCCACGCTTTTTGATAACGCCAAAACCCGCTGAAGCGCTATTCGGGGGGATTGTCAAAGCGGATGCCGTGCCCGCGCAAGGTGGTGATGTAACTTTGGCCGGAGTCGATTTCGGCCAGCCGGTCGCGCAGGCGGCGCAACAAGGCGTCGAGGGCCTGGTCAGAAACGCCAGCAGATTGCTCATTGCCCCAAACACTTTCTATCAGCGCGGCGCGGGCCATCACTGTCCCTGGTGATTGGTAGAGCGCCCACAGCAGTTGAAATTGCTGCGCCGAAAGCGGCGGCGAAAGTTGGCGACCACGCACCCACACCTGGCGGGAACGCATATCCAGCATCAAGCGGCCACTGCGCAGCGGCGAGTCGAGCGGCATGGTGGCGTCAGAAACCAGGTACAAGAATTCTTGAGCCATAGCCACGCCAATCGTATCGCCGTCTTGCAAAACGACCGGCGCCGAAAGCGCACTGCCGTTGTGATGTGTCCCATTTTTGCTGCCCAAATCTTCCAACACCACTCCGCCGCCCGAGGGGGTGACGCGCACGTGGTAGCGCGAAACCTGCCGGTCGGGGATGACCACGTCACAGCCAGAGTCCCGCCCCAGTACGAGCGGGTGGTCGAGGGTCCAGCGTTCCCCTTTCAGCGGGCCGTTTTGAGCAATCAGCACTGGGGCATCTTGTTCGGGCATGGTCAACCTTCCTGTTCCAATCTGCATCCAATCCATCTACACGTTATAATATAGCAGAAAGCCAGGTTCTGTGCCAGATTACGCCGAAAACCAGGCCAGAACCGTAAATTTGCGCCGGAGAAATCATTACATGCCTTTGCCGTTAAAAACAGGCGAGGTCTTGAGCGCGCGTTACGTCCTGAAGGAACGCATCGGGCAGGGCGGCATGGGAAATATTTACCTTGCCGACGACCAGGTGCTGGAAGGGCGGCGCTGTGCGCTTAAAGAAGTCGAACACGACCGAAGTCTGCCAAAAAAAATCCTAAGTGAAGCCCGCGAGCAGTTTTTACGCGAGGCGACAGTTTTGGCGCGCCTGGATCATCCCAACCTGCCCAAAGTGTCGGATTTCTTTTCGGTTGGCGAGCGCGATTATCTGGTGATGGATTTTGTGCCCGGCAAAGATTTGCGTACCTTGATGCTGGAAGCCCGCGCCGCAAACGCCTTTTTGGAGGAGCGGGTGACGCTGGATTGGGCTGCGCAGCTTTGTGATGCGCTGACCTACCTCCACCGTCAATCACCGCCCATTGTTCACCGCGACATCAAACCGAGTAATCTAAAATTAACGCCGGATGGCCTGCTCAAGTTGGTGGATTTCGGTCTGGTGAAGGTTCTCGCGCCAGACGAAGAAACCATCACCATTATTCAAGGGCAGGGCACGGTGCTGTACACGCCGCTGGAGCAGTTTGGCGGCAGTCAGAGCCACACCGATGTCCGCTCGGATATTTTTGCTTTTGGGGCCACTCTGTATCATCTGCTCACCAACGCGCCGCCCGCCGATGCGCGTCAGCGATTTTTGCGCCCCGAAGCGCTGGTTGCGCCGCGAAAAATCAACCCGGCAATTTCGCTGCGAACAGAACGCGCCATCTTGTGGGCGCTGGAACTACATCCAGATTCGCGGCCCGATTCGGTTGAAACTCTGCGTCAATACCTGTTCGGCACCAAAGAGTTGCCCACCCGCCCGCTGAATCGCGCGCGCCGGGCGACAACATTTGACACCCTGCTGGCGCCGCCCGAAAACCTGCTTCTGGTCACCGGGCTGGGGCTGCTGCTCTTGGGGCTGATTGCCACGCTGGGACATTAATCTTCATCGGGGTAATTTCCCAGCAGCTGCTCAATCCGCTCCAGCACATCATCATTCAGTTTCTCCACCGTTTCAGCCGAATCGAGATTTTCCTGTAACTGCGCCGGGCGAGTCGCCCCGGTGATAACTGTGCTGACATCTTTTCGGCGCAGCAGCCAGGCCAACGCCAACTGCGGCATGGATATGTGCAAATCCTGCGCCACCTTAGCCAGTTCGCGCACAATCGCCACACGTTCGGGGGTAATCCGGTCTCGTATCCAGGCCATGCTGTCCATCGCGGCGCGCGTCCCCAGCGGAATGCCGTCATTATATTTTCCGGTCAAAATGCCATAATACAGCGGGCTCCAGGTCATCAGGCCCAGACCGTGCTCACGGCAGAGCGGCGCCAATTCCGTTTCCACCCGGCGGCGGTGGAACATGTTGTACTGAGGCTGTTCAGCAGTCGGCGCGGCCATGTGATGTAAATTCGCCAGATGAATCGCATCGGTCACCTGCCAGGCGCGCCACTCGGAAGTTCCCCAGTACAAAATTTTTCCCTGCCGAATTAACGTATCCATCGTATAAACCACCTCGTCCACCGGCGTATCCGGGTCGAAGCGGTGACAAAAATATAAATCGAGGTACTCCGTTCCCAGGCGGCGCAAAGAGGCATTAACTGACTCGATAATATGCTTACGCGAAAGTCCACGCCCATTCGGGCCAGGCATAGTCGGCCAAAAAACTTTCGAGGAAAGTACCAGCGCCTGGCGCGGCAAATCACGTATCGCCCGGCCCATCACTTCTTCCGAGAGACCGTTGGCGTAAATATCCGCGTTGTCAAAAAAATTCACCCCGGCTTCGTACGCGGCGCGCACCAAATCGCCAGCAATCGTCTCATCCACCTGCCCACCAAATGTCACCCACGAACCGAGTGAAATTTCGCTTACTTTAAGGCCAGACCGGCCTAAACGACGGTAATGCATGGCAACTCCTTTCAGGGTTGAACAACATCCACAATTTGTCCCAGCCCGTTGACCGTTAAAAGCCACTCTGAGCCAGGCGTAAAGGCACCAAACTGCCCCGCTTCGCTGGTCTGGTATTCCATCTCACCCTTGTTTGTTTCAAAATAGACCCAATACTGCTCGCCGCGCGCGCCCTCGCGTGTAGTTTCGTTCACCAAAACTACCGGCCAAAGCGGCGACAAATCGTCACCGCGCTCCACCGCCTGGTCAGTCACCAGCCAGGCCAACGCAGTATAACGGCAATAATCGGCGTAGATTTTATAGACGCAATCTTGTACCGTTTCGGCGTAGCCGTTGCCCCGGTCAACCGTGTACGGAGCGCCGCAAACTTCCTGTGCGCCGGGCGCAGGCTGGTCTTGCGTGCTGCGAACTTCCTGACGGCAGGAAAGTGTCTCGGCGCCCGCCGGAATTTGGTCGCGCCAGCTTTCGCGGGTCACCGGCTGAAGCGACTCAATTTCAATGCTTCTTTCCCAGGCCACACGCTGAACCACGCCGGAAAACGAATCGGTGCGCAGAAAAAAATATCCGA
>JAVHNW010000281.1:0-2074 GCA_036169755.1 bacterium
CTACACCCTGCGGGGTGCTAGGCCAGCGGGTAAACCAACAACGGCTCTTCCTTGCCCTTCACATCAATCAGACGCTTTGCCCCCACTCGAAAAGTCTGCCCCAACGCCAGCCGCGCCGCGTCAGAGATGAGAATCTCTCCCGGCGCGGCGGCGGTTTCCAGGCGTTTGGCGGTGTTGACGGTGTCGCCAATCACATCATAAAACTTGACATCTTTACTGCCGACCATTCCTTCCACCACATCGCCGCCATGTACGCCAATGCCAACGTTCAGCGCATGGCGCGCCAGCAGGTTGGCAATCTGAATGCGCAGTTTGACCGCCGCCTGCAGGGCGTCTTCCACTGTGGGGAAAACCGCCAGCACCTCATCGGCGCTAAATTTGAACTTAATCACACCGTGCTGAAGCAACACCGCCTCGGAGGTCTGGTAATAGCGGTTGAGCATATTGACCACGTCTTCGGGGGAGCGCGGCTCACTCCAGGCGGTGAAACCGCGAATATCCATGAATAAAATGGCGCGCGCCTGCCGTTTGAGATTGAGCGTTTCGGGGTGTTCCAGCACGCGGCCCAACAAATCGCGCCCAAACAGCCATTCAGAATAGGTTCTCAACTTGGCCGAAGTTTCGCGCAGCAGTTTCAGGTAACGGCGCGCCGCCACACTGGAAAAACCATTAATCAGCCCCAGGAAAATTGCCAGCAGCGCCACAAAAACATGGCTGGGGTCCTGCAAAAAACTCTGCAACGAAACAGCCTGCTGCGGATTGGTTTTCGCCTCGAAGACAAAATACATCACCAATAAAATCGAGCCGCGCAGAGCGTCTTCCAGCACCAGCAGCCAATTGGCCCATAAATCGGGCAGGTAGTCGCGCGCCGCCTGAAAAATGCCAAAAGAGAAAGCAAAGAGCCAAAACGCAATGTGATTGAAAGAGGCAAAAAAGCGCATTCCGTCCAGGCCAACTTCAATCAACGTGTAAATGGCTGGGCCAATTAAATTGCCGGGCAAACGCTTCCAGCCGCTGCGCCAGCGATTGAGGGTCAGCGCCTGGAAAATGCTGGCGGCCAGCAAAAGATAGGGGTCGGGCGCAGCCAGGTACTTGCCAGGCGATTCGACCAAACTTTCCAGCAGGATGTTGACCAGCGGAAAATAGAGCGAGTTACTGAACAGTTCCTGAAAAAACTGCAGCCTGTCTGTGCCAGAGAAGAAAAAATTGAGGATGTTTTTCATGGTGTCACTGTCGGCCAGGGGGTATCGCTGGGGCGCGGCGTGCGGCTGGGGCGCGGCGTTGGGCTGGGCGGCTTTGTCGGGGAGGGCAAAGGCGTCCGGGAGGGAGTCTGCGTCAGGCTGGGGCTTATCGTTGGGCTGGGGCTGGCAGTCGGCGTCTCGGTGGCGGGGTCGCCTTCCACGCTGAATCGCCCAACCACTTTCCATTCCAGGCCGACAAAAATCTGCACTTCATATTCTCCGGCCAGCCATTCGCTGGCGCGTTCCGGCTGCCACTCGGTAAACCCGTAGCCGCCGGTGTCCCCATTCCAGGGCAAGGTTTCATGATACAGCAATTGGCCGTCTCGCAGCCAGAGCGCCGTCCACTGCGCGCCATTCTGCATCTGATCATAACTGAAAGTGGCTACAATTTTCTCCATCGGCTGAGTAAAAACGGTGGCGGGGCCAAGCGGCTGGTAGGCAGAATCAATTGCGCGCGAAAAAGTCAGCGGACTAAAAACAGCGTTGGGGTTGGGCGTCACCAGGCTGGAAAAAAGCGCCTCAATCACCGGCGGGATAAAAGGCGTGGAAGTGATGGTTGGCGTGTTGCTGATGGCGGGCGTGGGTGTGACGCTGGGCGTGAGGGTGATGCTCGGCGTGAGCGTGATGGTCGGCGACAGGCTGGGCGTCAGGCTGAGGGTGGGCGTCAGCGAAGGTGGAAAGTAGGTGTAGGCCACTGGCTCGCCCCAGCGCCACAAAAACAGCGCCAGGCCCGCCAAAATCAGCGCGAAGAGCAGGCTGCGCCCGCCAGCCCTCAGGCGCTGTTGGCGCAGGCGGAAATACATCAACTTCCGCGCGGCGCGGATGACGGCCAG
>JAVHNW010000282.1:0-10662 GCA_036169755.1 bacterium
GGGAAACGCGCTTCGTGGTAGAGGCGCATTTCCACATCGGCGCTGCCCGGCGCAAATTTGAATTGGAGCAGGGCGCCGCCGCGCGCGGTGTCGAGCGCGGGCAGGTTGAAGCGTTGCAGCAGGCTGGGGGGAATGACCTGGCTGTAAATCTGGCGTTTTTCGACTTCGGGCAGCAGGTTGATGGCGCTGATGGTGGATGGGGACATGGAAAACTCCGTTAATCGCCGCGCATTTCACGGGCGGCTTCGCGCGCCTGGTCGCGCTCGGCAATGGCTTCGCGTTTGTCGTGTAGTTTTTTGCCCTTGGCCAGGGCGATTTCCAGTTTGGCGCGGCCTTTTTTGAAGTAGAGTTTGGTCGGCACGATGGTTACGCCTTTTTGGCGCACCGCTTCCCACATCTCGCGGATTTCTTTTTTGTGCAGCAGCAGGCGGCGCGGACGTTTGGGGTCGTGGTTGAAGCGGTTGGCCTGTTCGTAGGGCGCGATGTGCGCCTCCAGCAGCCAGGCGTCCATTTCGCGGATGTCAATGTAGGCCTCGTTGATGCTGACCTGCCCGGCGCGAATGGATTTAATCTCGGAGCCTTGCAGCGAAATTCCCGCTTCAAAAAATTCCAGCAAGAAATATTCAAAACCGGCTTTGCGGTTGGTGGCGATGATTTTTGTGCCTTCGGTCATAGTGCTTCGATGTTATCACGAGTTTTGGGTTTTGGTTTATCCCCATTTCAGCAGGGCGGTTCCGGCCAGGGCGCGCAGGCCCGCTGCCAAAATCAGGGCAGCGCCCAGCCCAAAAGTGTTGGAAATGCCAGGCCCGGCCAGTGAACCTATCAGCACGCAGGCGTTGAGAATGACGTTATACCAGGCCAGGTGCGCCGGGCGGTCTTCGGGCGGGCATTTTTCCAGCAGGTAGTTGGCATACGCGCCACCGACCATGGCCCAGACCGCGCCGCCGATGATGGAGATGAGATAGTACTGCCAGACCTGGCTGGAAAAAGCCAGCATCAGCGGGTAGAGGCTCATGCCGATGATGCCCCAGCCTGTGACGCCCTTATGCCCCAGCCAGCGCACCAGACGCAGCAGTTGGGTGGAACCAATCAGCACGGTGAAATAAAACAGGGCGGTGCCAATGCCGATGTTTTCATCGCTCAGACGCAATTCCGTCACGAAGGTGATCGGAAAAAGTGGAATGGCGAGATATTGCGAGAGGTGGAAAAAAAGCATCAGCAGCAGCGTGCGGCGAAAGGGCGTGCGCCAGATGTCGAGCCGCAGCCAGCCTGAGGCTTTGCCCGCCCCGGCTGAGGGCGTTTCGGCGGAGACTGGGGCGGCTTCTTTCAGCGGGTGAATGAAATACAGATGCAGGCTGCTCATCGCCGCGCCGAAAAAGCCAATCGCAAATACCAGTTGGTAGCCGGAGGGAAAAGGCAGGCGGTTGAGCAGCCAGCCGGTGAAAAGCGAGGTAGCCATGAAGGCAATCGAAAGCACCACATTGCGCGTTCCGGCGACCGAGGCGCGCCATTCTTCTGGCACGGCGCTGGCGAAGAGCGCGTTGAAGCCCACCGAAAGCGCCGTCAGCGGGATGGCCTGCAGCAAAATAATTCCGGTCAGCGCCCAAATTTGTCCCTGCGCTTTGAAAAACCAGGGCAAAAAAGCCCACAGCAAAAAGCCGAGGCGGTAGAGTACCGCAGACCAGAAAACGGCGCGTTCCACCGGGCGGCGCGTCAGCCAAATTCCGGCGGGAATTGCCAGCAGCAAACTGACCAGCGCCGGGATGGCCGCCATCAACCCGATTTGAAAGGAATTTGCCCCCAGGCGGGCGGCGTAGATGCTTTGAAAATTAATGGAGGCGCCGCTGAGCACGCCGAACCAGCCAATATCCAGATAGAGGTGGACGAAGTTGGCGCGGTAACGGGCCGGGATGTTGGAGAGCATATTTTTCACAAGCGCCATTATAAGCGGACTTCTTGTGAAGAAATTGCAGGGCGTTTTACCGCAAAAAGGCTTCCGAAGTTTTGCAGACTTCGGAAGCCTTTTTTACCCCGCGCAAGCCGGAGACTCGCGCCCTTTAGCGAATGAATTTTTTGCCGGTTGCCAGTTCGACACTTTTGTAGGCGCCGTCATAAATGCCGATGCTTTTGTTTTTGACAATCTGGTCACAAAACAGCGTCAGCAGGTCGTCTTCGCGGGTCATCAGGTCAATGGCCTGCAAGGTTTGGGGAATGGTGCGGGTTTCGACCGTGCTGTCGCCGATTTCTGCGCCGCGGATGGCGCCCCACATCTCGTGGCCGCCGACTCGCGCGTTGAAGATTTTCGGCACCGGGTAGAAAGCCAGTTCGGAGGGTTTGGTAATCATCACATCCATGACGCGCATCAGATAGTTGGTGGCGTACACCGCGTGGAAGGTGTTGTCGTGCAGGAAAACGTGCAGGCCGTGCGCGGGCTGTGCGCGGATGCTGTCGCTGAATTCGCGCGTGTCGTCCCAGTTGAAGTGGGTGTGAATCAGGTCTTTGTGCGCGGCCAGTTCGCCTTGCAGCCATTCCCAGTTATTTTTGTGGTCGCCCAGGTTGATGAACAAGGCAATTTGGTCTTTTTGAATCATTGGCAGGGCGTGTTCAATAATCGCCTTAAACAATTCGCGCTGCGCCCCGGCGCCGCCCATGGTGACGAGAAAGCGGCGCGGTTCTTTGGCCTTCATGCGGCGCAGACGGGCGGCGCAATCGGATTCGATATTTTCAACCAGTTCGTGATCAACATGATGGCCGGTGTAGAAAAGCGCGTCCGCTGGGACGGGTTTCATCGTTTTTCCACTTTCGTCAAAGCCGCGCATCACGCGGAAACCGTAGTAGCCGGAAGGCGACTGCACGGCGTGTTTGGCGCCCTCGGTCAGCTGAAAAGCCATCGGCCAGTTATCGAACATCATATCCACCACATTGGTCATGCCGCCCGCCACCGCGCCCATGCAGTTCCACATGTGCGAGGTGAGAATTGGCATATCTGCGGGCAGAGCGCCGTACAGGTTTTTGAACAATTCGCTCATTTTGTAGTCTTTGACTTCGGTTTTCAAAAACCGCCAGGGCCAGGTCACAATCCAGTTGTTGAAAAGCGTGTTCAGGCCGGGCAGGCTTGGCTCGCCGGTGGTCAGGCTTTCCCACACATATTTATCAAACCAGGGGTAACGCTGTGAAACGCGCGAATATTTGCTGTAGTTGCTGTTGCACCAGTTGATGACATCGGTGGTGATGCCGGGCGTGGAAAGCAAATCCAGCCAATAGGGCGTGAAGCCCATCGCTTTGGCCGCCGAAACGCCCGCCATGGCGATGCGATAATGTCCAAATCCCATGCGGATGGTGCTGACGATGACGCCGTTTTGCGGATTCAGCGGCGCGCCGCCGCCATCGCGGACGATTTCCTTCAATCCAAAAATTCCCCCGCCGTAGGGGTGGTCGCTGACGCTCAGGTCAAATTTTTCATTGGGATTGTAGCGAAACTGCTTCGCCAGTTTTTCCTGCCATTGGTCGGCGGCGCGGGTTTGACGCTCGCTGATGGCGTTACCGTAGACCTCGTAACGACCGTTTACTTTTTTCATACAAAAATCTCCTTATGGATGAAATAATTTCTCAATAAATTGAATGCTGATTTCGGCCACAAGGTCGCGTTCCGGGCCGAGCGGAATGGCGTGATTTGATTTTTCCAGCCAATGATGTTCCTGAATGCTGGATTTGACGCCGTCAAAAATGATTTGACCTGCATCCGCCGCGACGGTGACGTCCAGCCGCCCCTGGAAAATCAACAGTGGCTGAGTGATGTTCGCCAGCCGCGAGCGTGTCGCCGCCTGAAAACGGAGCAGTTCCAGCGCCCCGTGCAGCGGCAGGCCGGGGTAGCCCTGCCAGGCGTCTGCGCCATCGAGCGACTCGCGCGCCACCTGTTCGATGAAGGGCGCTCCGAGCAGCAGTTTCAGCCGGTCGGCGGCGCTCATCGTCAGATGAATGGCCGGGGCGTAGAGCAAAATTCCAGCCAGGCGCGGATTCTGGCTGGCCAGGTAGAGCGCCAGCAGCCCGCCCATCGACTCGCCGCCGACAAAAACGCGCTCACAGCAGGCGGTCAATTGATTGAGGCTTTCCTGCCCGGCGCGTACCCACTCCCGCCAGGTGACGTGATTCAGGTCGGCGGCCTGCGTACCGTGCCCCGGCAAAAGCGGCGCGGCGATGGTGTAGTCGCGCTGATGGAATTTCTCGGCCAGCGGGCGAATTTCGGCGGTGGTGGCGGTGTAGCCGTGCGCGAGAAAAACGCCGGTCGGGCCGGCTTTCCAAAAAAACGAGTCGCCTTCCAGCTGCGGGTTGTGTAAGTTCGGATTGCCTTGCGTGCCCATGGTTAGCCTTTGACGCCGCTGCTGGCAACGCTTTCCACGAAGAAACGCTGGCCGAGAATGAAGACAATTAGCGGGGGAATGATGGCGATGGCCGCGCCTGCCAAAATCAGGTTGGGTGTGTCCGAAGCGCGTCCACGCAAAACATTCAGCGCCAGGGTCAGTACGTGGTTTTTCTCGTTGCCCACGTTGATGACCACCAGCGGCCACAGGAAAGAATTCCAGGCGTAGAGAAAGGTGAAAGTCGCCTGCGCCGCCAGGGCCGGGACGCTGGCCGGAATCAGAATCTTCCACAAAATTTGCAGGCGCGAGGCGCCGTCCACCAGCGCGGCTTCTTCAATTTCTTTGGGGAAGGTGATGAAGTGCTGGCGCATCAGGAAGGTGCCGTAGGCGGTGAAAATCCAGGGAACAATCAGCGCGGCCAGGTGGTCGGCCCAGCCGATGAGTACCATCAGCTGGTAGAGCGGCACAATCAGCATGACGAATGGAATCATGATGGTACCGAGGTAGAAGATGAAAACGCTGTCGCGCCCCGGGAATTTGAGGCGGGCGAAGGCGTAGCCGCCAACGATGGAGGTTGCCAGCTGCCCCAGTACCACCAAAATTGTCACCAGCGCGGTGTTGGTCAGGGCGCGGTCGAGGCCCTGCAGGGCGATGACATCCCGATAGTTTTCGGGGTGTGCGCTGATTTCTTCGACTGGCGCACTGAGACGCACGTTCTGGTAAATTTTTACGCCGGGGTTGGCCGGGTCAACAAATTCACCCACGGTGGTGGTGCTGAGCAAAACCATCTCGGCGATTTTTCCATCTGCCAGGGTCACGTCGTAGAGTTTTTCCTGTTTGCCATTGAAGTTCACCGTTTTTGGGGTCATGGCGCCGCCGCTGACTGGCGCCTCGTTCAGGTAGCGTTCCTCGGTGAGGGTGGGCGTCTCTGGCCGGGCAAAGGTTCCTACCTGAATATTGCTGCGCGCCAGGGCATATTCTTTTTGGCCCTGCGCGGTTTCAACGTAATAAAGCGGCAGCAACTCGGTGTAGCCGGTCACCTGGACGGCGGTTGGGTCGTGCGGCAAGAGGCGCGGCGGGTAGCGGAAGGTGTCGGCGGGCAGTTTGAACGAGGTGGTCAGCATGTACAGGAAGGGGAAAATCATGATGCCCGCGAAAACAATCAGCACCAGGTAGGTGAGCAGCGCACTTAAAAAACGGGTCAGGCGATAAGAATTTTTCATGGTGGCCTCTAGTTTTCGTAAATGCTGGATTTTCGCTGGCGCTGGAATTGCAGCATGGTGATGCCGAAGATGACGATAAACAGCACCCAGGCGATGGCCGAAGCGTAGCCTTGTTTGAAGTTTTGAAAGCCGCTGCGGTACAGGTAAAGCACCAGCGTAATCGTCGAGTTGTTGGGTCCTTCGGGCGGGTTCATCAGAATGAAAACCTGCTCAAAAACCTGCATGGCCTGAATGGTGGTGGTGGTCAGCACGTAAAATGTGGATGGCGCCAACAGGGGGATGGTGATGTCCCAAAATTTATTCCAGGCTCCGGCGCCATCCACGGTGGCGGCTTCGTACAGTTCGCGCGGAATGTTTTGCAGCCCGGCCAGGAAAAGCACGGTGTTGAAGCCCATCGTCTGCCAGGCGGCAATCAGAATGATAGCCAGCAGGGCGGTTTTTTCATCCGAAACCCACTGAATGCGCGGGTCGGCCACTCCGGCATTAAACAGAGTATTCCACAGGGTGATGCCGCTGGTAATGAAATAGTTAATGTAGCCAATCGCCGCGTTGTAGAGCCACTGCCAGACCAGCGAAATGCCGACAATGGCGGCGATGCTCGGCAGAAAGTAAATGGCGCGGAAGAATTTCATGCCGGGCAGTTTACCGTTGAGAATGTTCGCCAAAAACAAGGCGGGGATGACGCTGAGGGGAACGGCGAACAGGGCAAAGGTCAGGGTGTTTTTTAGCGCCAGCCAGAAAAATTTATCTTCGGCGGCGAATAAAATCCCCGTGTTGCCCAAAAACAGGCGTCCGACTTCGTCATAGATTTTGACATCCACCAGTTCTTTGGCGAGCTGCGTGGCGGAAGTCAGCGGGCGGAAAGTGATGTTGAGCAGGCGGGCGTAGTTTGCCAGGCCGATGAAGTGGGGCGTGTTGAAGGCGTCCGAATCGGTGAAGGAAAAATAGAATGAGAGCAGCAGCGGCCCGGCGAAGAAAATCATAAAGCCGAGCAGGTTGGGGGAAAGAAACAGCCAGCCGTTGAGCATTTGGTCGTGGTGGGCGCGGGCGCCCATTTCGTGAGCGCTGCTCTGGCGCCACATGGCCCACAACCCCAGCCCGCAAAGCAGGGCGGCGATTAATGAGAAAATTCCGGCGGGTTGGGCGACTTCTCCGGCGAAAACGAGCAGGCCGGGGAAGGCGTTGACCGCCAGCAGAAAGTAGATCGCGCCCGCCAGCATGACCCAGTTACCGGCGCGCTGCAGGTTTTCCTGGCTGGTAAAAGCCAGCCCTTGCTGATGGAAAAATTCGCCGGAGAGACCAATCAGATAGCCCAGCAAAATCACGCCGATGGCCGGAATGCTTTTGGTGAATTGGGCGGCCAGTTCGTCAATGCCCACAAAGGCGTTGCCGACATTGAGAAAAATGATAATTCCGGCGACCATCGTCAGATAGTCGAGAAAAAGGGAGATGGTGCGTCCGCCGTGTCGGCGGCTGGGAATTTGACGCGCGCTGGCGAGGCTGAACCCGCCCGCCACGAGCAGCGCCAGGCTGATGAGAATCGGCTGCCAGGAAATTTGGGCGAAGCCCAGCCAGGCCGCCAAAATGCCGATGGCGCAAATTCCGGCGTAGATGTACCGCCAGATGGTCAGCGCGCGCAGGACGAAGTGGACTTCGGTATATCGCTCAAAAAATGGTTTCATGGCAGGCTCCTTGCGGAGAAAAATGAGAGGGGCAGGCCTCGTGCGAGGCCTGCCCTGAAAACATTGTCTTACTTGGTGAAAACTTTGTTGGCTTCGTCGCAGATGGTCGCGCCGAAATCTGCCACCGTGGTGCCGCCGGTCAGCACCGATTGGACTGCCGGGCCGACGACTTTGTCGTATTCCGGCCAGGAGCCAGCCCAGAGCGGGCCTTCAGCGGTCGGTTTGGCGGCGTCAGCAATGCCATTCAGGAAGGCCTGGTTGTTGGCGGGCGGGGTGAAGGTCAGGAAGGCATCGAGCGCCTGCTGGCTGACACGGCTGGGGATGTTGGCGCCGAGGGCGGCAACTTTACCTTGCGTTTCAGCGGTGGTCAGTGCCTGAACCAGTTTCCAGGCTTCTTCGGGATGGGCGGTCTTGGCGTTGATGACATAGGCGCCCCAGAAGAGCCAGTTGCCGGGGGTGCCTTGCGGGCCATTCGGCAGTTCAACCACGTCCCAGTTGAAGGGCACGGTGCGCACGCCGGGGGTCGCCCAGCGGCCATTTTGGAACATGGCAACTTTCCCGGCGCGGAAGGGAGGTTCGGGGTCTTCGCCGTAGGGGGTGGCGACATCGTAATCGGCGTAGAGCGAGCGCTGGAAGTCGAGACCAGCCAGAGATTCGGGGGTGTTCAGGGCGCAGGCAGTGCGGTCAGCGTTGAAGAAGCCGCCGCCGGCAGCGTTCAACCAGACGCCGTAGGGGCCCCACCAGGCGCTGGCGCCGTAGCCGTAGATGTCCGAGCCGAGGGCGCGGGTTTTCTGGGCGACATCGAGGAAGGCGTTCCAGTCCCATTTACCGGCTTTGGCGAGTTCGCGCGGGTCGGGAGCGCCGGCTTCTTTGATGAGGTCGAGGTTCAGGTAGAGGGCGAAGGTCGAGACATCGCGCGGCAGGCCCCACAGAGCGCCGGAGGCTGCGCCAGATTTGGCGCCTTCGGGGTTGTAGGTCAGGTGAGCCATCGGGCCGGGGTAGAAGGCGTTGACATCAAAACCATCGGTCTTGGCGGCCAAATCAGCGGCGTTGAGAATCAGGCCGCGGGTGGCGAAATCAGCCACGTCGGTGCCTGGAATCCAGAAGACATCCGGGGCGGTGCCAGCGGCGACTTCGGCGCGCAGCTGGTCCTGGTAGTTGGCGCCTTCCGTGCCGCCGGGTTCGTAGGTCAGCGTGATGCCTTCGAGCTGGGTGTCGAGGCTGGCGCTGATGTCGCTGTAGACTTTGATTTCTTCCTGGTTGTCAGGACGGGTGCGCCAGCGCAGGGCAACATCCACCGCGGGGGCGGCGGGGGTGGCGGCGGGGCCGCAGGCGGCCAACAGGAACATGGCGACCAGCAGCACGGAAAGCAATTTCCAAAGTACGTTGTGTTTCATCTTTCCTCCAGAAAATATGGTTTGAAATGGGAATGCACAATTAACTTGCGTTTGGAACGGTTTTCAGGTGAGTTAGAAACCACCTCCCCTCTGTGTGGATTGACGAACGACCAGTTGTGCAGAAATTTTCAACTGACAATGGCTATGTTTTTCGGCGCGGAGTTCGCGCAAGAGAATATCAACGGCTTCGCGCCCGATGCGCGGCATGTCTTGCTTCATGGTGGTCAGCGGCGGGTCAAAGTAGGAGGCCAGTGGCATGTCGTCCATGCCGATGACGGCCAGTTCGCCGGGAATTTGAAGATTCATATCGCGCGCGGCGCGTAAAACGCCGAGCGCCATGCGGTCATTTTGGGCGAAGACGGCGGTCGGCAGCATGCCTTGTTCTTTGAGCAGGAAAAGCGCATCCTGGCCGGAGGTGGCGCTCCAGTCGCCTTCGATGGTCAGCGCCTCGTCGGCTTCCAGCCCGGCCTCGCTCAGCGCCCGCTGATAGCCGCTGGCGCGGTCGTTGGAGCAATCTTCGCTGCTTGGGCCGGTGACCATCGCAATTTTTCGATACCCCAACGCCAGCAGGTGACGGGTGGCATCGTAGGCCGCTTTTTCATCGTCCAGCGCCACCGAGCAAATGGCCTCATCGCGTGAGCGCGCGCCGACAAAAACCAGTGGAAAGTTGCGCGGCGCAAATTCAAAACGCTCATCCGAGTAGGGGTTGATGACCACCAACCCATCCACCCGGCGATGACCAATTAATTCTTCCACCAAATCGTGGAAACTGGCCGGGTCGTTGGCCGAGGAGGAAAGCAGAAAATATCCGCTGGCGCGGGCCTGCTGCTCGGCTCCCTCGATGATGCTGGCGAAGGTGAAATCCGTCAGATTGGGCGAAATACAGGCCAGCGTGTGGGTTTCCCCTTTCGCCATCGAGCGCGCAATCGCGTTTGGACGAAAACCCAGCGTGGCAATCGCCGCATCCACCCGCGCCCGCGTTTCAGCGCTGACTTCTTCGCTGGCGTTGATGACGCGCGAAACCGTCTGGTGTGAAACACCAGCCTGACGGGCAACATCTCGAATGGTGGGGCGGCTGCTGGACATGGTTTTTGGGGGAGGTTATAATGTTACCGGTCACGTGACCGGTAACATTAGTTTACAGGATTGCCAGGTAATTTGTCAAGAGGCAGACCTACCCTATTTTCAAAAGGTGACATCATGTTTAATTCCCCACACCGCCGCTTCAACCCCCTCACCCGCGAATGGGTGCTCGTTTCGCCGCAGCGCGCCAGGCGTCCCTGGCTGGGGCAGGTTGAAAAAACCGCCGCGCCCGACCTGCCGCAGCATGACCCAAATTGCTATCTTTGTCCCGGCAATCAACGCGCGGGCGGGGTAAAAAACCCGGCGTACAGCAGCGTTTTCGCCTTCGATAATGATTTTGCCGCTCTGCTGCCTGGCGCTGAACAGCCTGCCGCCGAAACGCCGACAGCCAGCCTGCTAACCGCCGAACCCGAAAATGGCGCCTGCCGCGTCATCTGCTTCTCGCCGCGTCACGATTTGACCCTGCCAGAATTGCCGCCGCAGCAAATCGAAGCCGTTTTGCGCGCCTGGGCGCAGCAAACCAGCGAACTTGGCGCCCGCGCCGAGATCGCCTATGTGCAGGTTTTTGAGAACAAGGGCGCGGCCATGGGTTGTTCCAATCCGCATCCACACAGCCAGGTTTGGGCCAGCGGCCACATTCCCAATGAACCGGCCAAAGAACTTGCGGCCCAGCGCGATTACCTGGCCGGCCACAAGCGCCCGCTTTTGCTCGACTACCTCGCCGAGGAAACCCGTCTCGGCCAGCGCATTGTCGTCGCCAATGAACATTTCAGCGCCCTCGTTCCGTTTTGGGCGGTCTGGCCTTTTGAAATTTTGCTGAGCGCTCATCGCCCCATCGCCAGCCTGTCCGACCTGACGGAGGCCGAATTCCGCGCCCTGGCCGACCTCTTCAAAGAAGTCACGACCCGCTACGATA
>JAVHNW010000283.1:0-2053 GCA_036169755.1 bacterium
TAAATTTTTATATCAAGCTTGATATTCGTTTTTTTCTCCTTAGCTGTTTTGTAGATGAGCGGGATGCTGGTGGACAAGCCGCTGAATTTTGCGCCGCTGGAAGGCGAAACCTACGTCGCCCTGCAGGGTGTCCACGCCATGTTGGAGCCGGGGCCCTACCCGCTGCGCCTGCAAGCCGATTTACCGGATGGCAGCCAACAATCGTTTGAGCAGATGATTCTGGTGCAAAGTGGAAACTATCCCAACGACCCGATTCTGCTGGTAGAGCCCGCCACGATTGACCCGGTCACCACCGAGGAAGAACTCAAACAAATTGAGGCGATTACCGCGCCCTTCACGCCCACCCGTTTTTGGGAGGGGATTTTCCAATCGCCCGCCTATTTCAACGACTGCTTCACCTCGCGCTACGGCAACCGCCGTGAATATATTGGGCAGGGCACCGAACAAAAATATTACTCCTTCCATACCGGCCTCGATTTTTGCGGCGGCGAGGGTTTGCCCATCAGCGCGCCCGCCGATGGCACGATTGTTTTTGCCGGGCCGCTGACCATTCGCGGCAACGCCGTCATCATTGACCACGGCTGGGGCGTATACAGATGTTTCTGGCACCAGCCCGACCTTGAAGTTCAAGTGGGGCAAACTGTCAAAAAAGGCGATGTGATTGGAAAAGTGGGCGGCACCGGGCGTGTCACCGGCGCGCATCTGCACTGGGAAGTGTGGGTGAATGGCGTGCAGGTTGACCCCTTCGACTGGCTGGACGCCGTTTATCCATAAAAAATCGCTGCCCAGCGCGCGGCGGCACACGCAAGATAACTCTTTTTCCACCCTTCCACTGCGGAGAAAACCCATGAGCGAAATCATCACCTATCTCAAACAAAGCGACATTTTCTACCAATTCACCCAAACCCAGTTGGAAATGGTCGCCAACCTGTGCCAGGAAAAAATTTTTAGCGCAGGCGAGACCATTTTTGAAGAAAACAGCGCCAGCAAAGAGCTGTACATCATCGCCCAGGGCGAAATTGATATTGTTGTCAATCCCCGGCTGATTGGCAGCCCCGAAAATCACGGCGAAAAGATGGTGATTGCCACCCTGAGGCGCGGTCAATCTTTTGGCGAAGTCGCCCTGGTGGACGAAGGACTGCGCTCCGCCACCGCCCAGGCGCGCCAGAAAGATACCCGTCTGATGGTGATCGCCCGCGACAAATTAATTATGCTGTGCGAAACCTATCCACAGTTGGGCTACCGCCTGATGTACAACCTTTCGGCAGACCTGGCGATGAAAATTCGCCATACGGACTTGAAAATCCGCGAAAAAGTGCTCTACAGCCCCATCAAACCCTGATAAAAATTCCATTAACAAACAAAAGGCTCTATTGACCTTTTGACCCTGAATCTGTAAGATTTGCGCAGTTTTGTCCGACAACTGCGCAAATCTTTTTTTTGGCGTTGTCAGACCAACTCAACCCGGAACATCCGGGAACTATTCTTTCCTAAGGAGGAAGAAGAATGTCTAAACGAATTTTTGCTCTGTTTTCCCTGTTGGTCGCAGCCAGCATGATGCTTGCGGCCTGCGCCCCCGCGGCCAGCGGTGGCGAGGGTGCCGCCCCTGCGGCGACAACTCAAACCATCAAAATCGCCACGCAGTCCCCGCTCTCCGGCGACCAGTCAGTTTTGGGTGTCGATATCAAGCGCGGCGCCGAACTGGCGCTGGAACAAAATAGCGCTGCCCTGCTGGCCATGGGCTTCAAAGTCGAATTGGCCCCGTTTGACGACCAGGCCAACCCCGACACCGGCGTAGCCAACGCCAAACAAATCGTCTCCGACCCGGCCATCCTGTGCGGCGTTGGTCACCTCAACTCTGGCGTCATGATTCCGTCCTCGGAAGAATATCACAACGCTGGCCTGGCCTTCGTCTCCCCTGGCAACACCAACCCCAAAGTGACTGACCGCGGCTACCTCGAAGTCAACCGCATCGTTGGCCGCGATGATGTTCAAGGCGTCGTCGGCGCCGATTTCGCCAACAAGCAGGGCGTCAAGAGCGTCTTCATCATCC
>JAVHNW010000284.1:0-2044 GCA_036169755.1 bacterium
CAAAACGATGAAAACCAGCGCCGCGCCGACAATCAGAAAGAGCGCCAAAAGCCCCAGCGCCAGCGGCAGGCTGAGCGTGATTTCGGGCATGCGGCTGGCTTGAACTGAAGCGGGTCTTTTGTTTTCGGCGCTGGCGGTTAATTCGGTGCCGCAGACCAGGCAGCGATTGGTGTTTTCGGCCAGGCGCGTGCCGCAAGTAGGGCAGACTTTGGTTTGTGGGGGGGTAATTTCGGCCATAGTTTTGGGTGAAGCGAGGCAGGATTATACCATAGCGCTTTTTTGGCGAATCATTTCCTGCGCCTGCGTCCGAAGCGGCCCGGTCAGCAGGGGCAGAGCGCGGCGCAGCGTCAGGATTGTGTCGGCGCGCAGGCTGCCGCGAATGGTTTTTCGCAGAAAGTAAACCGTTTCAACCGGTGAGGCGCGGTAGAGGGCGTTAATCACCAGCGCCAGTTCATTTTGCAGGCTGGAGGAGGCATTTTCCAGCACGGGTTGGAAGAGGTCGAAGACGGGCGGCAGGTTATCGTAGCGTGGGTCTTGCAGCAGAGTCAGCAGCGCCTGCAGGCCGCTCGCCCACAGTTTGGGTGTGGCGGGCAAAAACCAGCCTTCGAGCAGCCGTAAAAATTCAGCGGGGTCTTCGCGCCGCAGACGATTGAGACTGTTTTCGAGCAGGGACTTGCGCAGGGAGGCGTCGCGTGTGTGACTTACCCAGGCGGTGATGCGTTCCTGCAGCAGCGGCGTGTTGGGGGCGATGCGCCCCAATAGGCTGGCAGCCAGCAGACGGGTTTCGAGCAGGCCCTCCTTCCACAGCGCATCGGTCAGGGTCATCGCCTGGGCCGGGAAGGTTGCCACCAGCGGCAGGAGTTCCATTTCGATTTGGCGCAAAACCGCCTGCGGCGCGCGGTAGGCGGGCAGGACCGAGGCCGGGGCGCTGACGTTGGCGCGCAGGGTGCGGTCGGCGTACAGGTCGAGAATTTCACGCAGGTCTTTGAGAAAGAGCGCAGGCTGGTCGAATTTTTCGACCAGCGCTGCGGCTTGAATCCTGAGACGGGCGATGTCAATTGCTGGCATTTAATAGGATTTTGCGAAATATACTTTGCGCCGGGCGGGCTGACCGCAGACGATGCAGTTACCGGCATGGTCGGGCTGGCCTTCAAGTGGGATGCAGCGCGTGCTGGCTTTGGTATCTTCCTTCACTTTGGCTTCGCATTCGCGGCTTTCGCACCAGTACGAGAAGGCCCAGTTATCCTGGACGACCTGCTTCAGCTCCTCGTAGTCTTTGGGGTCGCGGATGTGGCTGTCGCGCATTTCGGTGGCGCGTTCCAGCAGGGCGGCTTGAATCTCGGTCAGCAGGGCGCTGACAGTGGCGGCGATGTTTTCCTGCGAGACGAAGGTTTTGCCCTCCCTGCCGGGTTTGTCGCGCCGGGCGAGCGCCACGCTGTTTTTCTCGACATCTTTCGGGCCGATTTCCATGCGCAGGGGCACGCCGCGCATTTCCCAGTCGTTGTACTTGAAGCCAGGGGTCAGCCCCTCGCGCTCGTCCACTTTGACGCGGATTCCGGCGGCTTTGAGTTCCTGCCAGATGCGGTTGACGACCGGCTGCACGGCGGCTTTTTCAGCGTCATTTTTGAAGATGGGAATCATCACCAGCTGAATGGGCGCCAGGCGCGGGGGCAAAATCAGCCCCTGATCGTCACCATGCGTCATGATGATGGCGCCAATCATGCGGGTGGAAAGCCCCCACGAGGTGGTGTGACAGAATTGCAGCTCGTTGTTCTGGTCGGTAAATTGGATGTTGAAGGCTTTGGCGAAGTTTTGCCCCAGGTAGTGGCTGGTGCCGCTTTGCAGGGCGCGCGCGTCCTGCATGATGGCTTCGATGGTGGTGGACATGACCGCCCCGGCAAATTTTTCGGTTTCCGATTTGATGCCTTTCAGGACGGGGACGGCGGCCTCGTTGATGGCAAAATCGGCGTAGACTTCCAACATGCGCAGGGTTTCCTCGCGGGCTTCCTGCTCGGTGGCGTGGGCGGTGTGGCCTTCCTGCCAG
>JAVHNW010000285.1:0-2042 GCA_036169755.1 bacterium
GCGAATTCTTCACCAGCGGAGAAGCCGCCTCGTTTCAGCGGCTTTTTTCCCTGCTGTTGGGCGAATCGGCCTCGGCGCGGGCGTTGGCCTGGCAAAAAAAAGACGATGGCCTGGAAGTCATCGTCTGAATTTCTCCGTTTTCCCTACCGTTTCTCCGTTTCTCCGTTTCCTCCGTTGTCCCCCTCCGTTTCCTCCGTTGAGTCGGCGGGGGAAAGTTGCAGGGTTTCGGGCGAAATGGTCAGCCCCGAAAATTCGTCAAAGGTCAGGTTGGTCAGGCTGGAAAATCTGCTGATGGTTTTCAGGCGCTCGAACAGGCTCTGATAGCTTTCTGCGCTGGCGGCGGCGGGGTTCAGCCCCAAGCGCAGCGCCAGGCGGGAAATTTCGGCGGGGCTTTCGGCTTCGATTTCGACAAAATTCCCAAAAGGCAGTTCATCGAGGGTGATGCTGGCCGCTTCCAGCTGGTACATGGCGCGGTATTTTTCGTAGCGGAAGAAAACCTGAAAGCCGAGGCCTTCCAGCAGGGCGCGGGTCTCGTCAAAATTGGAAACGGTGACTTCAATTTCTTCGCGGGTGGAAACGCCGCCCAGGTTGGATTTTCCACTTTTAAAAGTCAGACGGGCTTCATCGTAACGGCGCAGACGCAGTGCTTTGTGGGTGGTTTGCAAGCGGTTTTGCGGGTCATCGAAACGCAGGTTGCTTTCCAGTTGGCGCGGAACGAGGCAAATTGCGCCCAGGTTTTTCAGGCGCGTTTCGATGGCGGGCAGGCTGCGGACGTAGAATTTGGATTCGATTTCGATGGGCATGGTCAGGCGACTGTGAGCAGGTTGGCTCTTTGTTCGACAGTTTCGCCGGGTTTGACGCGGATGCGTTGAATGACTCCGGCGCGCGGCGATTTGAGTTCGTTCTGCATTTTCATCGATTCGAGGATGAGCAGGGTTTCGCCTTTTTCTACGGTCTGCCCCTCGCTGACGGGGATGGCGACGACCAGCCCCGGCATGGGTGATTTGAGATGGTATTCGCCGCCTTCGCCGCTGCCGCCCCCGGCGGTGGTTTTCAAGCGTTTTTCGCGCTCGTCCTCCACCGAGGCCTGGTAGAGCCGTCCGCGCAGCAGCACCTGCCAGTCGCGTTCATCGGGGTAGATGTAGGCTTCGTAGGATTTTCCGCCAATCAGCAGGGAAAAAACCGGCTGCCCGCTGACGGATTGAAAATCTACGGCCAGTTCCTGCCCGTTGACGCGCACGCACTTTTCGTCCACGATTTCCACGTTGAATTCTTTGCCATCAATGGTTGTGATGTAATTCATTTTTACCTGCCTGCTTTTCTACCTGTGCATCCGTTCCCAGCGCCCGACCCACTTCCAGTTGGAGGTATCGCGGGCGTTGCGCTGAACAAACTGCGCGGCGCGTTCGGTTTGTTCGTGCGCGGCCAGAGTTGCCAGCACAGCGGCGATTTTCATGGCTTCTTCATCATGTTCTTCCTGAATGGAAAAACGTTCTTCGATGAAGCGTGTGTCGTACTGCCCGCCCATAAAGCGGTGACTGTCCATCAGCATTTGGTGGAAAGGAATGTTGGTGCGCACGCCGACAATGCGGAACTCTTCCAGCGCGCGGCGCATTCGCAAAATGGCCTGGGCGCGGGTTTCGCCCCACACAATCAGTTTGGAAATCATCGGGTCGTAGTAGGGGCTGATTTCAAAGCCGGGGAAAACGCCGGTATCCACGCGCACGCCGGGGCCGGTGGGAATGAGGCTGTGGGTGATTTTGCCGGTGGATGGCATGAATCCGTTAAATGGGTCTTCGGCGTTGATGCGGCACTCGATGGCCGCGCCGTTGATTTTGACATCCTCCTGGCGATATTGCAGCGGACGCCCGCGCGCGATGCGCAGTTGTTCTTTGACGATGTCAATGCCGGTCACCAACTCGGTGACGGGGTGTTCCACCTGCAGGCGGGTATTCATTTCCAGAAAGTAGAAATTGCGGTCTTTGTCCACCAGAAATTCAATCGTTCCGGCGTTGACGTAGTTGACGGCCTGTGCGGCTTTG
>JAVHNW010000286.1:0-2041 GCA_036169755.1 bacterium
AATAAGGCGCGGGATTTGAATGGTGTCACCATTAAAAAGATATTCCAGCGCTTCGGCGCCATCGCGGGAGTGATGCACCGAATTGGCAATTTTAAATTTGCGCAAAGCATACAGCGAAAGCTCGGCGTCATTGGGGTTGTCTTCAACCAACAAAATTTCGACAGGAGAGGGCGACATGAGAAAATGGCCTCCTAAAAACAGCGTGTAAGCGAGTATACCAGCGCTCAGGCTTCTGGCAAAGAGAAGTAAAACGTGGCGCCCTGCCCCACCTGCGATTCGGCCCAGACTCGCCCTCCGTGACGGCGGATGATGCGATTGACAATTGCCAGGCCAACGCCAGTTCCTTCAAATTCATCGGCGCGATGCAGGCGCTGAAAGACGCCGAAAAGTTTATCGCTGTAGCGCATATCAAACCCGGCGCCGTTATCGCGCACAAAGTAGATAATTTCATGTTCGCGGCGCAAACTGCCAATTTCGATTTTCGGCGGGAGGCTGTCGCGGGTAAATTTGAGCGCGTTGGAAAGCAGATTAACCCACACCTGCTGCAACAGACTGGCATCACCGTGACAGTTGAGTAAATCCGGCGAGAAAATCAACTGCGCCGGAGAGTTTTCCGCTTCATAACCGAGCGTTTCCAGCGCCTGATGAACGAGCGACAAACCATCCACCGAAGCAGAATTAATCGGCTGCCGACTCAACCGGGAGAAGGAGAGCAAATCATCAATCAGCCGCCCCATCTGCTGCGCATTCTGGCGAATGACCTCAATAAAACGCGCCGATTCGCCTGGGGGCGTTTGCCCCAGTTCATCGGTCAGCAGGCGCGAAAAACCATCCACCGCGCGCAGCGGCGCGCGCAGGTCGTGCGAAATGGAGTAGGAAAAAGCCTCCAGCTCGCGGTTGGCGGCTTCCAGCGCGGCGGTGCGTTCCAAAACGCGCTGCTCCAGGTCTTCGTTGAGGCGGCGGATTTGTTCTTCGGCCAAAATTTCCTGGGTGATGTCGCGGAAAAGTGAGCCGAGCCTGGCGCTGCTTTCGGTATGAACCGGAAACAAAATTTGCTGCACGTGAATATTTTGCCCGGCGCGATTGTGAATCGTGGCGCGATAGGGAGTCCGGAAACCGGTTTCGGGCGAGGCGCGCAAAATTTGTTTCAGATATTGGCGGTAGCGGCGCTCATCCTGCGCCGAAACTGCTTTATCCATCAACTGCGCCTGCAATTTCCAGGCCGATTTTCCAATGGCCTCGGCGCGGGAAATGCCGGTAATGGTTTGCATGGCCCGATTCCACTCCAGCACCGCGCCATGCGTGTCGAGCAGGGAAAAGCCGTCAGTGAGTTGTTCCACAATGGAGCGGTACATTTCTTCCGAGGCGCGCAGGGCGGCTTCGGCCTCCTTTAGGCTGGTGATTTCAACGGCGTTGAAAATCGCCATTTCGACCCAGCCGCGGTCAATCACCGGGGTGACTGTGCAGGAAAACCAGCGCAGCGCGCCCTCGGTTGGGCGGGTGGAAAATTCAAAGGCCAGCGGTTGACGCGCGCCAAAAACGGTTTCGAGCAGGGTTTCTTGGGTCTGGGAATTTTCGGAGGGCAGAATCGCCGCGAGCGAGTCGCCCAACTGCAGGGGCGCGCCAACGCCCGGCAGCGGGTGATTGACGAAGGTGATGATTCCCTGCCGGTTGAGGATCAAAATTAATTGGGGCGCGCTCTCCATCAATGTGCGCCAGCGCGCCTCGGACTGGCGTAAAGCGTCTTCGGCCAGTTTCCTTTCCACCGAGATGGCGATTTGGGCGGTGAGAAAGGCAAACGCTTCCTGGTCATTCTGGCTGAAGCGCCGCTGCTGATTGTAGTTGCGCAAAACGAGCGCGCCGAGTACGCCGCGCGTCGTGGCGAGGGGCACCGCCAGCCAGTCGGCAAACTCCAGTTTTGATTGGGGTTGTAGGGCGCGGGCGCTTTCGGCGGTGAGCAGGGCGCTTTCGCCGCTGCGTAGAACTTGTTCAATCAGCGCCGATTCGCTCGAAGCGTGGGAGGATGGCCAGGGTTGGCGCT
>JAVHNW010000287.1:0-2040 GCA_036169755.1 bacterium
ATAAAAACGGGTGAGAAGGAAATCGTCATTTTGGATGATTATTATCTAATTTTAGTCTGCAAAAAAAATCAGGGCGGGATTAATCCCGCCCTGGCTGCTAACGCTGGTAAACGTAATTGAGTTCTTGCAAAGTTTTCCGCAGCGGCTCACTGAGCGCATTCTCTTCCATGCGCCAGGTCCAGTAGCCGCCCACTTTGCCGGGGAAATTCATGCGCGCCTCGCTCCCCAGGCGCAGAAAATCCTGCAGGGGGGCGAGGGCAAAAACAGCCACCGAGGCCCAGCAGGCGCGAATCATATCGCCGGGCACATCGGCATTATCGCGGCTGAAATAGCGGTGATAAAAATCGCGCTCCTGCGGCTGGCCGTTGCGATACCAGCCCAGGGAAGTGTCGTTGTCGTGCGTGCCGGTGTAGACAACGCAGTTGACCGGATAGTGGTGCGGCAGAAACGGGTTATCGGGGCCTGAAAAGCCAAATTGCAGAATTTTCATACCCGGCAGGCCGAGCGAATCGCGCAGTTCAACCACATCGGGGGTGATTTCGCCCAGGTCTTCGGCGATAATCGGCAAATCGCCGAGCGCGGCGCGGATGGCGTGGAAAAGTTCTGCGCCAGGGCCGGAAACCCAACGCCCGGTTTGAGCAGTCGGCGCGTCACCAGGAATTTCCCAATAACCGGCAAAGCCGCGAAAGTGGTCAATGCGCACAACATCCACCAGGCTGAGGCTGGAGCGGATGCGTTCAATCCACCAGGCGTAACCGCTGGCGCGGTGCGCGTCCCAGCGGTAGAGCGGATTGCCCCACAGCTGGCCCGTCACCGAAAAATAATCCGGCGGGACGCCCGCCACCACCAGCGGTTTTCCGGCCTCGTCCAGGTAAAACAGGCCGGGGTTGGCCCAGGCGTCAGACGAATCCATCGCCACAAAAATGGGAATATCACCCACAATTTGCAGGCCCTTTTGATGCGCGTAGCGGCGCAAATCGTTCCACTGGCGGAAAAACAGGAATTGCGAAAATTTAAATTGGAGAATTTGCAGGGAAAGCCGCGCGCGGGCGCCGCTCAACGCCGTGGGCTGGCGCTGACGCAGCGGGGCGGGCCACTCATTCCAGGCGGCGCCGCCGTTGTCATATTTAATCGCCATGAACAGGGCGAAATCTTCCAGCCAGGAGGCGTTTTCGGCGCAGAACGAGTCGAACTCGGCCTGAAGGTCGGGCCTGGCCTGAAAGCGGGAAAAAGCCCGGTTGAGCAGGCCCGGTTTCCACTGGTAGAGTCGCCCAAAATCAACGCGGCGCGCGTCCCAGGCGGGCATGTCGGCCAAATCTTCCGCCTGAAGCAGGCCCTGGTCGAGCAAAATTTGCGGGCTGACGAGGTAGGGGTTTCCGGCAAAGGCGGAGAAACACTGGTAGGGCGAGTCGCCGTAGCCGGTGGGGCCGAGCGGGAGAACCTGCCAGAGGCGGCAGCCGCTTTCGGCCAGAAAATCCACCAGGCGGTAGGCCGCCGGGCCGATATCGCCAATGCCATACGCGCCGGGCAGGGAAGTGGGATGCAGCAGAATGCCGGAAGAGCGTTTGAATGCGGTCATGGTTTTTTCTCGTTGAGCAGGGTTTGGTAGAGTTCGGCGTACTGCCGGGCGGAGCGTTCCCAGGAGAAGTTTTCGGCCATGGCGGCTTTTTGCATGGTCTGCCAGTGGGCGCGGCGCTGGAAGGAGAGCAGTGCGCGGCGCAGGGTGGCGGCCATCACGCTCGGCGAGGGGTCGGCGAAAAGGAAGTCGGTGCGCCCGTCGGCGATGGTATCGCGCAGACCGCCGGTGGCGCGCGCCAGCGGCAGAGCGCCGTAGCGCATGGCAATCATTTGCGCCAGGCCGCAGGGTTCGTAGCGCGAGGGCATCAGCAGCATATCCGCGCCGCCATAAATTTGGCGGGAGAGTTTGCTGTCGAAGCGGATGGCGGCGGAGACGCGGTTGGGAAAATCGGCTTCGAGGCGGCGGGCCGATTCTTCGAGCGCGGCGTTGCCGGTGCCGAGCAGAATCGCCTGCCAGGGTAA
>JAVHNW010000288.1:0-10465 GCA_036169755.1 bacterium
CTGGAGGATGGCATTCGGGCGTTGGAATTGGCGCTGGCGGCGCGCGAGTGACAAATCTGTTCGTTTAGCGGAGTCGCCTGGGAAAAAACAAAAAACAGCAGAGATAGTCTCATGTACTTTGCAGCAAGAATATCCTGTCAGTTAAATTTTCAATTTAGGGAGCAACGATGAAATTCCATAAGTTTTTCCAAAGCATCCTGTTCGGTCTTTTGGTGACGTCATTTGCAATGCCGATGCCTGCCCAAGCCGCCCCTGCTGCATCGGTCAATGGGGGAATGAAAGCAAACACAGCCAGAATCATTGTTTTTAATATGACCGGTGGGGACATCACCGTCAGGTTACAAGGAGAAGTAAATTATTATTTCCACTCAAATGACGGAGGTTTTTTGGCTTTTAATGATATTCAACCAGGAAAATACACCATCACGATTACTTCATCTGCTTGTTCAGGGGCAAAGGTGTTAAAGGATAGAATGATCAAGAAAATCTTCCGAACGAAGGAAATTGTCTGTCGTCGCTAATTTTCAATTTTCTGTTTTTACGGTTTTTCCATTGCCCCAACTCTTATTTTTGGGTACGCTTCACCGCCCTGGTGAGGAAGAGTTGGGGCAGTGGCGTTCTGCTTGGTAAAACTGCTATTTTCTGGAATTTTTAGAACGATGTGATAGAAGTGGCCGAGGCGGTACGCATCAAATCGCTGATATAATTATTCAAAATTCAGTTATTGAATATAGGAGAACTTCATGAAAAAAGCCAATCTCATCGCCCCCTACGGCGGAAAACTGGTCAACCTGCTGGCGCAAGGCCAACAGCGCGAGGAACTGCTGGCGCAGGCCGCCAAACTGCCCTCCATCAAAATTTCCATGCGCGCCCTCTGCGATTTGGAATTACTCGCCACCGGCGGGTTTTCGCCGCTGACTACCTTCATGGGCAAAGCCGATTACGAGCGCGTGCTGCGTGAAATGCGTCTGGCCGATGGAACTTTGTGGCCGCTGCCGATTACGCTGACGGTTGACCCGAAGGAACTGCCCACCGTGGGCGAGAAAATTGCCCTGCGCAACGCCAACTTTGACCTGATTGCCGTGATGACGCTCGACGAGGTCTATCACTGGGACGCAGAAAAAGAAGCTGCCCTGGCCTACGGCTCCACCGACTCGAAACACCCGATGGTTTCCGAGATGACCCGCTGGGGCAAAGTTTGCATCAGCGGCCCGCTGCAGGTCTTGAACCTGCCCAAATATCATGATTTTATTGACCTGCGCCGCAGCCCCGCCCAGGTGCGCGCTCTGCTCGAAACAATGGGCAACGAGAACGTGGTCGCCTTTCAAACCCGCAACCCGCTCCATCGCATCCACGAAGAGCTGACCAAACGCGCCGCCGCCGCTGTCAAAGGCTCACTCATCATTCATCCGGTGGTCGGCATGACCAAGCCTGGTGACGTGGATCACTACACCCGCACCCGTACCTACAAAGCCCTGGCCGAAAACCACTACGACAAAAACAGCACCCTGCTCAGCCTGCTGCCCCTGGCAATGCGCATGGCCGGGCCAAAGGAAGCCCTGCTGCACGCCATCATCCGCCGCAATCACGGCGCGAATCACTTCATCGTGGGGCGCGACCACGCCGGGCCGGGCAACGACAGCGCCGGAAAACCTTTCTACGGGCCGTATGACGCGCAAACCCTGATGACTCAGTACGAAAGCGAAATCGGCGTCAAGATGGTGCCGTTTGAAATGCTGGTCTACCTGCCCGATGAAGACCGCTACGTGGAGCAAAAAGACATCCCCAGCGGAGCGCGCACCCTCAACATTTCGGGCACGCAGGTACGCGATGATTACCTCGCCAAAGGCAAACTGCTGCCCGAATGGTTTACCCGCCCCGAAACCGCCGAAATTCTGCGCCAAAGTTACCCGCCGCGCCACAAACAGGGTTTCTGCCTGTGGTTTACCGGCCTCAGCGGCTCTGGCAAAAGCGCCACCGCCCAAATCCTGACCGAACTGCTGCTGGAACATGGCCGCGAATCCACCATGCTGGATGGCGATGTCGTCCGCACCCATCTCAGCAAAGGCCTCGGTTTCAGCAAGGAAGACCGCGATACGAATATTCTGCGCATCGGCTTCGTGGCGGGTGAAATTGCCCGGCACGGCGGAGCCGTCATTTGCGCCGCCATCAGCCCCTACCGCGCCGCGCGCGAAGAAGCCCGCAAATTTGTCGGCGAAAACTTCATCGAAGTTTTCATGGATACCCCGGTCGAAGTCTGCGAACAGCGCGATGTAAAAGGCCTGTACGCCAAAGCGCGCCAGGCACTTTCAGATGGCAAGCCGATGGGCTTTACCGGCGTGGACGACCCCTACGAGCCGCCGGTCAGCCCCGAAATCAGCCTGCAGGGTTTTGGCTCCAGCCCCGAAGAAAACGCCCACAAAATCGTAGAATACCTCACGGCGCAGGGCTTTTTGCTGAACGATTGAAAGCCCCGCCTTCCAGAAAAACCATGCCAAAAATTCAGGAAAAATTTGATTTGACAGGCCGCGTGGCCGTAGTCACCGGCGGAGTGGGGTTGCTGGGCACGGAATTTTGCCGCACCCTGGCAGAAGCGGGCGCCGCCGTGGCGGTGGTGGATTTGAACGCCGAAAAAGCCGCCCTCGCCGCCGAAACCCTGACGAAGAGCGGCTACCGCGCGCTGAGCGTCCCCACCGACATCACCCGCCCCGAAAGCGTAAACGCCATGGTAGAGAAAGTCGTCTCCGGCTTTGGCCGCCTCGACATCCTCGTCAACAGCGCCGCGCTCGACCCGAAATTTGACCCGGACGCAGTCTCAAAAGGGATTGCGCCCGGCAGTTTCGAGCAATACCCGCTGGAACAATGGAACGCCGCCCTCAACGTCAACCTGACCGGCACATTCCTCGTCACCCAGGCCTGCGTCCGGCAGATGATTGTTCAGGGCAAAAAAGGCAGTATCATCAACATCTGCTCCACCTACGGGCTTAACGGCCCCGACCAGCGCATCTACCGCAAAGCCGATGGCTCACAGCCCGCCTTCAAGCCGGTTTTTTATACCGTCACCAAAGCCGGGGTGGTCGGGTTTACCAAATATCTGGCCGCCTACTACATGGAGACCGAAATTCGCGTCAACATGCTTACCCCCGGCGGCGTGTACAATAATCACGATGAGACCTTCACCAAAAACTATGCCGCCAAAACCATCCTGGGACGCATGGCGCACAAAGACGAAATGAACGGCGCCCTGCTCTTCCTGGCCTCAGACGCCTCTTCCTACATGACCGGCAACAACGTCATCGTGGATGGTGGCTGGACGGCCTGGTGAGAGGCGGAAAACTCATGACCGAAGTTCTCGCCATCATCCCCGCGCGGGGCGGCTCCAAAGGTATTCCGCGCAAAAATATTCGCAGCTTTTACGGCTACCCGTTGATTGCCTGGAGCATCGCCGCCGCCAAGCAGTCGACTCTGGTGACGCGCGTCATCGTCAGCACGGATGACGATGAAATTGCCGCGGTTGCCCGCGCCTGGGGCGCCGAAACACCCTTTTTGCGCCCGGCAGAATTTGCCCAGGATAAAACCACCGACTTGCCGGTTTTCGTCCACGCCCTGCAATGGCTGGCCGAAAACGAAAAGTATCACCCCGAAATTGTTGTGCAACTACGCCCCACCTCGCCCATCCGCCCGCAAGGCTTGGTCGATTCGGCGCTGCGAACCCTGCTTCAGCGCGCCGAGGCCGATTCGGTGCGGGGCATTGTTCCAGCCGGGCAAAACCCTCACAAAATGTGGCGGCTGCCAGCGGGCGAAAACGCTCCGATGGCGAATCTGCTGACGGTGGCGGGCATCCCGGAGCCGTACAACGCCCCTCGCCAGATTTTGCCTCCCGTTTACTGGCAAACCGGCCACATTGACGCCATCCGCGCCGCGACAATTTTGCAGGGTTCCATGAGCGGAAAAACCATTTACCCGCTTTTGATTGACCCGGAATTTACGGTTGACCTGGATAACCTGCGCGACTGGGCGCGCGCCGAATGGCTGGCAGCCTTCGGCGGGCTGAAGATGGTTGCGCCAGGCCGCGCCAAACGCCCTCTGCCCGAAAAGGTTGCCCTGCTGGCCCTGGATTTTGACGGCGTGCTGACGGATAACCGCGTTTGGGTGAGCGAAGATGGGCGCGAAAGCGTGGCGGCGCATCGTGGTGACAGCCTGATCATGACAAAACTGCGCCAGGCCGGAACCGAAGTGGTGATTTTGTCCTCCGAGGTCAACCCGGTGGTGGCGGCGCGCGCCAAAAAAATGCGCGTGGAGGCCATTCACGGGATTGGCCTGGACGATAAAGCCGCCGTGTTGAAAAAACTGCTGGCGGAACGTAAAATTGACCCCGCGCAGGTGGTGTACGTTGGCAATGATTTGAACGACCTGCCCTGTTTTGACGAAGCCGGTTGGGCGGTGGCGGTGGCCGATGCCCAACCCGAAGCCCTGCGCGCCGCCGATTACATCACCCGCGCCCCCGGCGGTCACGGCGCCGTGCGCGAAGTGTGTGATTTAATCCTGGGTAGGCAAATGATGAATGACCATGAACAGGAGAAACCATGACTCGTGAAATAAAATTTGGCAAAAAACTGGTCGGTGATGGGCGCCCCGCCTACATCATCGCCGAAATCGGCATCAACCACAACGGCGATTTGGAGATTGCCAAAGAGATGATTCGCGCCGCCGCCCATGCCGGGGCAGACGCCGTCAAATTTCAGAAGCGCACCCCCGCCGTCTGCACCCCGCCCGAACAGCAGAAGCAGATGCGCGAAACGCCCTGGGGCTACATCAGTTACCTCGACTACCGCTACAAAGTCGAATTTGGTCTGGAACAGTACCGCGAAATTGACCGCGCCTGCCAGGAAGTTGGCATTGACTGGCTGGTTTCGGTTTGGGACGAGCCTTCCGTGGATTTCATGGAACAGTTTCAGACCCCGGCCTACAAAATCCCCTCCGCCTCGCTGACGGATGCGGCGCTCTTGAAATACGCCCGCAAAACCGGCAAACCGCTCATCATCTCAACCGGCATGTCCACCATGGAAGAAATCCGGCGCGGCGTGCAGGCCGTTGGGTTGGAAAATTTGCTGATTATGCACTGCACCAGCGCCTACCCCTGCGAACCGGAAGAACTCAACCTGCGCATGGTGGAAACCCTGCGCCGAGAATTTCCCAACACGCCGATTGGCTACTCCGGCCACGAAGTGGGCCTCGTCCCTTCAGCGGTGGCGGTGGCGCTGGGCGCCTGCGCTGTCGAGCGGCACTTCACCCTCGACCGGGCGATGTGGGGCAGCGACCAGGCCGCCTCGGTGGAACCGGGTGGTTTTGAAAAACTGGTCAAATACATTCGCGTGACCGAAGCCGGTCTGGGGGACGGCGTCAAGCGCGTCTACGACAGCGAACTCTCCTCGCGCAAAAAACTGCGCCGGGTGAAAAACAGCGAGTGACGAAGCCATACTTTTCCACAATCTGCGCCCTGCCCGTTCATCACCCATGCCCCTGCCATGAATCTTTCCTCCACCCTTTATCGTTTGCTGCGACCGGCTGTCAAATACGGCCAGTCTGCCTGGCGCTGGAAGCGGCTGGGCTTCGGCGAGGCGCCGCCCATCTTTGGCAACGCCAAACCCAAGAGCGGCTCGCACCTGCTGACGCAAATTCTCAGCGGATTCTGCCGCCTGGCGCCCTACGCCTACGTGGAGGCCGAGCCGGTTCGCACGGTGAAAACCTCCGGCGGGCGCTTCAGCCAGGAGCAGGTTCTTGAACAACTGAAGCGCCTTCCGCCCGGCGTCATCGGCTGGGGCTACGTGGACGCGACTCCGCCCAATCTGGCTTTTCTCTGTCAGCCGGGGCGGGTCAATTATTTCATCTACCGCGACCCGCGCGATATGCTCATTTCGCATATTTTCTTTGCCACCGAGATGCATGAGGGGCACGGAATGCACGAGTATTATCAGACCCTGTCCAATTTTGATGAGCGGCTGAAAGTTGCCATCACCGGCATTGACCGGGATGGGCTGTACATGGTCAATGTTAAACAGCGCTACGAGGGCGTTTTTCAATGGCTGGCGCAGCCCGCCGCGCTCTGCCTGCGTTTTGAAGATTTGATTGACCGGCGCGATGAGATGCTCAACGCCATGCTCGACCAGGTGGAAAAGACCGGCTATCAATTTCCTGTGGCGCGGCCTCAGGCGCTGGCAACGCTGATTGAAGCGGTTCAGCCCAAAAAGTCAAAAACCTTCCGCGCGGGCAAAACCGGCGAGTGGCGCAAATATTTCAGGCCAGAACACAAAGCGTTGTTCAAGGAAGTGGCCGGAGATTTGCTGCTGCGGCTGGAGTACGAAAAAGACAATGACTGGTAACAGCTGGCGCCGCCTGGCGCGCCACCTCAACAACGCCCGCATCGCCCTGATGGCTTTGCGGGTTCTTTGGCTCTCTCCGACCCCGCGCCGCGCGCGCCCGGTGGCTTTCTTCAAAGCCTCCAGCGGCCTGGACGACCTCTCGTGGAACAGCGCTTTTCACCTGCTCACTTCGTGGGGGCTGCGCCTGCAGGGGATTCCGGTGATTTATTTCGCCTGCCATCACGGCCTCAGCCGCTGCGTCCTCGGCACCCAGCGCGACAACCCCGCCCAAAAACCGCCCTGCCGCTCCTGCGTCTATCAGGCCAAAACGTTGTACAGCGGGGCGCAAGTTCACTGGTTCACTTTTGAGCGCGACTCCGCGCTGGAAAAGGCGCTGCAAGAACTTTCCCTGCCCGCGTTGATGACTTTCTCCTGGCAGGAAATTCCGCTCGGTGAGTTGTGCCTGCCCGGCCTGCGCTGGATTTTGCGCCGCCATACCCTGGCGGATGATGAGGCGACTCGGTTTTTCCTGCGCGAATACATACTCTCCGCCTTCAGCCTGGCGCGGCGCTTTGAGCGCTTTCTGGAAGAAACCAACCCGCAGACGCTGGTCGTTTTCAACGGACAGTTCTACCCCGAAGCGACCGCCAAATGGATGGCGAAAAAGCGCGGGCTGAGAGTCATTTCCCACGAGGTGGGCCTGCTGCCGGTAACAGGATTCTTCACCGAGGGCGAAGCCACCGCCTATCCGATTGCCATCCCCGAAAATTTCGACCTGAATCCGGCCCAAAATGCCCGGCTGGATGCCTATCTCGAAAAGCGTTTTCAGGGCAACTTCAGCATGGCCGGAGTCAAATTTTGGCCGGACATGCGCCGCCTGGACGAGACTTTTTTGCAAAAAGCCGCCGCTTTTCGGCAAATTGTGCCGGTTTTTACCAATGTTATTTTTGACACCAGCCAGCCGCACGCCAACACCATCTTTGCGGATATGTTCGCCTGGCTCGACCTGGTGCTGGAAACCGCCCGCGCCCACCCAGAGACGCTCTTCGTCATCCGCGCCCACCCAGACGAGACTCGCGCCCGCAAGGCCAGCCTGGAGACGGTGGCCGGGTGGCTGGAAAGCCGCCGCGCCGCCGACCTGCCGAATATCGTTTTTGTGCCGCCGCATGAATTTTTGAGCTCGTATGATTTGATTGCCCGTTCAAAATTTGTGATGATTTACAATTCCACCATTGGGCTGGAAGCGGCCATTTTGGGCGCGGCGGTGCTCTGCGCTGGCCGGGCGCGTTTTACCCAGTACCCGACTGTTTTTTTCCCCTCCGGCGTGGAGGCCTACCGCGCCGCGCTGGAAAAGTTCCTGACCGCCGAAGAAATCGAAGTTCCCGCCGAATTTCGCCGCAACGGCAGGCGTTTTCTGTACTATCAGCTTTTTCGCACTTCGCTGCCTTTTGGCAGTTTTCTCATCAGCGGTGTGCGCGCCACCCACGCCCGCTTAAAAATTTTTGACCCGCGCGCCCTGCTCCAATCGCCCGCCATCCAAACCGTCACCCGCGGCCTGCTCGAAAACGGCGATTTTTTGCTGGAAGAAAAATAGGCGCTGCGCCGTTTCGCGCCCAACAGGTTTTTATGTCTCCTCTTCATCAATTGCTGCGCCAGAGTATTTATCGGGCCGAAAAATTTACCCAGCGGGTGAAATTTTCGGCGCAGTCTGCGCCCGCCGAGGGCTGGCCGATTTTGTTGGGGATTTCCTTCCCCAAAAGTGGCACGCACTTGCTCGACCAGATTTTGCTCGGCTTCAGCGAGGCGGCGCCATTTTCGCGCCGCCTGCATTCGTTTTATGCGCAGTATGAAGGCGAGACAGGCCGAAAACGTTCTGACGCCGAAACCGCCGCCTGGCTGGAGGCGCTGCGCCCGCTGGACGTGGCCTCGGCGCATCTTTTTTCCACGCCGGAAACCCTGCGGCGGGTTTTGACGCCCGCTTTTTTGCCCTATTTTCTTTTCCGCGACCCGCGCGATGTGGCTGTTTCGCATGTTTTTTATGTGAACGACATGGAAAAAAATCATGTTCACCACGCCTACTATCGCTCGCTGCCCAATTTTGAGGCGAGGCTGAAAACCAGCATCGTGGGCTTGCCGGGCGCGGCGGTGGAATTTCCTGATATTGGCGGGCGTTTTGCGCCGTACCTGGGCTGGCTCGATTTTCCGCAGGTTTTGCCGCTGCATTTTGAAGAATTGGTCAATGACCGCGCCGCCGCTCTCAATCGCATCCTCGACCATTTTCTGGCCCGCCTGCCGCTGAACGCGCCGCGCGAGAGGCTGCTGGCTGCGCTGGAAGCGGCCATTAACCCGCGCAAGTCACCCACTTTCCGCTCTGGTAAAACCGGCGAGTGGAAAAAATATTTCAGCGCCGAACACAAAGCCCTTTTCAAGGAGGTTGCTGGTGATTTGTTGCTGCGTCTGGGCTATGAAGAAAGTAAGGATTGGTGAGGCGGCAGATACTTGTCTCCCTGCCTCCCTGCTTCCCGCCCCCTATTCCCCATGAATTGTTCCCTCGTCATCCGCGCCTATAACGAGGCCAGGCATTTGCCGCGCCTGTTGGAAGGGGTGCAGCAGCAAAGCGTCCGCCAGGTGGAAATCATCCTGGTTGATTCCGGCTCAACCGATGAAACTGTTCAAATTGCCGAGTCCTACGGGGCGAAGATTGTCCGTATTCAGCCGCAGGAATTTACTTTTGGGCGCTCGCTCAACCTTGGGCTGCAGGCCGCCACCTGCGCGTTGGTCGTCATCGCCTCGGCGCATGTTTACCCGGTCTACCCCGATTGGCTGGAACGGCTGCTGGAGCCTTTTGCGGATGAATCCATTGGGCTGTGCTACGGTAAACAGCGCGGCGCCGCAACGAGCAAGTTCTCGGAACATCAGATTTTCGCGCGCTGGTTTCCCGAAACTTCTCAGCCGCGCCAAAATCATCCGTTTTGCAACAACGCCAACGCGGCGATTCGCCGTTCAGCCTGGCAAAGCCATCCGTATGATGAGTCTCTGACCGGTCTGGAGGATTTGGCCTGGGCCGCCTGGGCGCAGAATCAGGGCTGGGGCGTGGCCTACAGCGCCGAGGCGGAAATCATCCACCTGCACAACGAGACGCCGCTGGGAGTGCGCAATCGCTACCGGCGCGAGGCCCTGGCTTTCAAGCAAATCTATCCCGAAGCGCATTTTAATTTGTACGATTTTGTGCGCATGAGCGCCAGCAACATCTTCACCGATTGGGTGCACGCCGCCCGCGCCAGAAGCCTGCCCCAAAGCGCCTGGGAAATCGTCTGGTTTCGCTTTAACCAGTTTTATGGAACCTACCTGGGCTATCGCCAGTCGGCAGAGTTGACCTGGAATTTGCGCCAGACTTTTTACTATCCGCGCGGGCTGGATGCCGAATCGGCCCCCGGGCGCGCCGTGGAGCCGATTCGGTATAATAAGAAACCATGACTACCATCGCCGCGCTTGTCCCCATGCGTCACCATTCCCAGCGGGTGCCGGGAAAAAATTACCGCCTTCTGGCCGGTAAACCGCTCTACCAGCATATTCTCGAAACTCTGCTGGCTGTGCCAGAAATTACCTCCATCCTGGTGGATACTGATTCTCAGCCGGTGATGGATGGCCTGCGCGCCAACTTTCCGCAGGTCAAAATCATTCGGCGCCCCGAAGCCCTGCGCGCGCCCCAAATTCCGATGAATGAGATTCTGGCCTACGACACGGCGCAAATCGAGGCCGATTTTTACCTGCAAACGCACAGCACCAATCCCCTGCTGCGGGCGGAAACTCTCTCGGACGCCATTCAACGTTTTTTGGCGCAGTATCCGGCCTTCGATTCGATGTTTTCCGTCACCCGCCTGCAAACCCGTTTGTGGGATGCGCTCACCCGCCCCATCAACCACAACCCGGCCATTTTGCTCCAAACCCAGGATTTACCCCCGGTCTACGAGGAAAATTCCTGCTTCTATCTGTTCACCCGCGCCACGTTGATGGCGCGCCGCAACCGCCTGGGTGAGCGCCCGCTGATGGTCGAGATTCCGCGCCTGCAGGCGGTGGACATTGACGAGGAAGACGATTTT
>JAVHNW010000289.1:0-10432 GCA_036169755.1 bacterium
CGATCAGCGCCCGCTGAAATAATTTCGCCGGTGTTGAGCGAGGCTACGCTGTAGACCCAGTCTTCGTGGCCCCATACGCGCATCACTTGCTGTCGGCTGGGAATATCCCAAACCCACAGGCTGGCATCGGTGGAACTGACGATTAGCCGCGCGCCGTTGGGGCTGAAGGCGACTCCCATGGCGCGTGGCTGATTGATGGAGCGGTTGGGAATGGTGAAGGAAACGATTTCTGCGCCGCTGGCGACATCCCACACTTTGGCCGAGCGGTCGTCTGAGGCGCTCGCCAGGCGCAAACCATCCGGGCTGAAGGTGACTGCTTCGAGCAGTTTGCGGTGGCCGCTGAAAGTTTGCGCTTCGCTCAAATCGGGCAGGTTCCAGGTTTTTGCCAGGTTATCCTCGCCGCCGGTTGCCAGCAAAAGGCTGTCGGGGCTGAAGGCGACACTCCAAATTACCCCGGCGTGGGCGTTAAATTTGCGGGTCTGCTCCTGCCAGGTGGCGGTATCCCACAGCACAATTTCGCCCTGACCATCCGCGGCGGCCAGCCATTTTCCATCCGGGCTGAAGGCGACGCTGGTGGCGCCGTAACTTTCGGGGTTGGGGTCGGGGTTGACGAGAAAATCCTGCAGGATGGCGCCGTCACTGGCGTTCCAGATTTTGACCGAGCCATCGCGGCTGGCCGAGGCGACCCATTTTCCGTTGGGGCTGATGCTGACGGCGTAAACGCGGTCGCTGTGACCAGAGAGGGTGCGTATCAGGCGCACGGCGGGCAGGGCGCGGTGCATGGCATCCACCGCTTCGGGGCGAGGCGGCGAACTGTGTTCCATCGCCTGCAGGGCAAAAATCACACTTTGTTGCGGGTCAATTTCCAACATGCCGACTGAATCGGCGGCCAGTTGACGGGTTTCTGCCAGGTTTTGAGCCTGCACAGCGCGGATGAACATGATCACCGCCACAATCAGCGCCACCAGGCTGATGGCGAGCAGCGCGCGCACAATTAAATTGGTGCGGCGCTCGCGCTGTTGTTGATTATAGTAATTGCGGCAGGCCTGCAAAAATTCCTGCTCGCTGGGCAAAAGTTGGTCGGCATTTTCCCTGGCCCAGGCTTCGGCTTCGAGATAATCCTTGCCAAACAGCAGCATGCCTTCCGAGCGGTTTTGCTGAACCCAAACATCGGCAGCGCGCTGGGTGAGCGACAGGTGTTCTTCAAACCAGGTTTCGTTGCTGCCGCGCACCGGGCGAATCAGCCGGTCGTGGGCCAGTTCAAACCAGGTGGCGCCGCCGCGTTTTTCGGCGCGAATCAGATAATCTTTTTCCAGCGCCCAAATGGTTTGGTTTGCCAGCCCATCGCTGGCGGTGGGGGCCATCAACACCTGGCCGCGAATATTTTGCGGGGTAATCAATTTTCGGTCGAACCATTCGCGCACGGCGCGTTCACGCACCCCCGTCTGCGCGGCGACTGCCGCCACGCGGATGTTGTAGTAATCGGCCAGGGCTTCGTCCACATCGCCAAAGCTTGTGAGTTCTTTCAGCGTAATCTGATTGTGTTCGTTATCCAATTCGGCCCACAGGCGGCGGCAGACGACTTGCATTTGCACGGGTTCAACGTACAGCCCGGGCTGATCCTGGGTAGTGCCGTCTGCCTGCTGAACTTTGATTTCGCGCAGGTCGTCAATTAATTTTTGGGCGGCATCGTCCACAAAATTGACACCCTGTTCAGCGGCGGGTTTTTGCACGCAAGCCATCGCCATGTTTGCCTGTAAAAGGCGCAGGCGGTAGCGGGTGGAAAAACCGGTTGGAATGGGTTTAATGTACGAATCGAGCCGGGCGACATAATCCTCGCGCAGGGCAAACAGACACCAAATATTGGGGTCGCGTAAAACCTGGCCCAGCTGGTTGAAAAATCCCTGCTTGGCCTCGCGGTTGGTTGGGTCAATCGTAATGATTTCTTCGCCCTGGTCAATAATCAACGCCAACGCCTGGCTGGAATCATAGTCGGGGCGCTGCGCCGCCTCGCGCTCGCGGCGGCGCGTCAGGTAGGCTTTCAGCGTCAGGCTCGCCAAATCGTTGGGGCTGAAGCGTTGATGCGCTGGCAGGGCTTCCTCCATCGAAGTGAGGGCGCTGTAAACGTAGCGATTAAAATCCGGGCTGAGCGAGGCGTTTTCCGGGGGTTCGTGATTCAGCCGGATGCTGGGCATCGTCTCGAAGCGATTTTCCTCCAGCCCAGGCAGAATGCAGGCATTCAGCAGGGAACTTTTGCCCGCGCCGGAGGGCGCATACAGCATGACGATGCGCTCGGCAATCCATAAATCCAATAGTTCGGCGGTTTCCTGTTCGCGCCCGTAGAGTTTTTCCCCTTTTTTGAAAGAGCGAGGCCCAACGTATGGGTTGGGGCGCGCAACAAGCGTTTCATTGGAATTCGGCATGGTTCCTCGTTAAACGGTTGGCCGTTTTTCGGCCAGTTGACGCAAAAAGTCTTGCGATTTACCCCAGTAAATTTGTGTTTTGGTATCGCCGAAGTATTTTTCCAGGTATTTGTGGGCTTTTTGGGGGTTCAGGTTGTGCAAATCGTCCGGCTCAATTTGTACGCCAATGTTTGAGGCGCGCCGCGCAGTTCCCGGTTGAACCATCACCATGCGAAAAAGTGCCTGGAAAGCCCAGTCATCCAGGTCGAAGCCCAGCATCAGCAAAGTCGAATCGGCCAGCGCGCGCAAAACTGCCGGTGGAATGACGGCGGGCGTTCGCTTTTTGTTGGCGTTAAAGCCCATCAGAAATTCATAGTAATTATCTTCGGTCAGCACCATGGATTCGGGGACGCTCAGGTGGCCGAAAAGATGGTAAACCAGCGGGCGCTCCACGCTGGGCTGATAGTCCTGCTCGCTGTTGTAGGTTAGTTCGGTCTCGAAGGGTTCGCTGCGCCATTGACAGATGATGCGCTGCGGGTCTTTCTTGGCCTGTTTGAGCGCGTCAAACATCAAGTCATCGTAATTGGTGTTGATGTAAATGCGAATGGGCAGGCTGGCTAAAACTTTGTGCTGCTCGTATTTTTCGCGTTCACGAAACTTGGCTCCGGCGGCTGTGAATAATTGCAAGAGATTGGCCCTGGGTGTTTTGAGCGGATCTGGCAAATCGGCCATAAAATTGCGCTGCAGCGTGGCGCGAATTTGGCCTTCCAGGTTATTGGAAAGCGTGTCGGGGTCAAATTTGCTGGAGATATATTGCGCGACCCGCGGCAGAAGGTCGCTGTAAAAACTTGCCAGCGGGAAATCGTATTTGGCCGAAAGTGCCGCCGCCATTTGCCGCCAGGAACCCATCATCGGCTCATAAATTTCCTGCCCCAAAATGGGGGTGCATTTTTCATTTTCCAGCGCGGTGAAAATAATCGGCCATTGTTCAAATTCTTCGCCGTCATCGCTCTGGCCTGGCACATACCAAATTTTTCCATTTTGCAGGCGCATGAATAAAACCGGCATCCAAAAGTCGTGCGCGTCACGGATGACGCCGCGCGCTACCGCCAGCGCGCGGTCAATTTGTCCATCGCGCAGCAGTTCTTCAAAGAAAACCGGCATGAATTTTTTGACGCTTTCCATGCTGATGTTGCCTTGCATGGCGAGCACTGCCGGAATGCCAGCCTGCGCCAGCCGCGGCCCAAAGGCTTGCAGAGTTTGGCCGTTGCCTTTTCCGGCGCTCTGGCAGGAGGCCAGCACAATCAGTCGCGGCTGCTGCGCCAGTTCGCGCATACGCACGGCCAGTTGAGTTGCGGAAATTTTATCGGCTTTGCCTTCGTCATTTTCCAGCCAGAGAAAGGGTTCGCCATTGGCGAGGGTGCCGTGCGCGGCAAAGTAGACGATGTCGAAGCCGTCACGCAGGCGTTCCATGAGTTTATTCAGGGTGGCGTGTTCGCCCGCCGCGGCGGGCAGAACTTCCAGCGGGGTCTGAATTTTGGCGAGCGCCTCCCGCCCACGGGCGATTTCTCCAGCGACATCCACCGCCGCCAGTTTGTATTCCGCCAAATCGGTTGGGTTCGCCACAAAGATGAGCGCCCGCAGCGCACTCTGCGGGCGCAAATTGACGGGGCGCATTTCGGAGGCGCTCAGGTAGCGCGAAAAAAGCAGATTTTCGCCGGTGAAAAGGGGGGCGGCGCTGTCTTTGGGGTCGCGCAGGGCCTCCCAGTAGACGCCGTTCAGGTCGGCGGCGCTGGGGCCGATCAGCAGGCGCAGGCGCAGCGTGGCTGAGGCGGCTTTGGCGGCGCTGGTGACGGTGGCCCACATTTCGCGCACGCCCTCGTCTCCAAAGAGTTTTTCGGCCAGGCTTTTGCCGTAGTCTTCGGGAATTTCGATGAGATTCTCGAAGTCGAGAGGGTCGTAGCTCAGGGTCAGTGGTTTTTCTAGGCCAAAGCGCTGATCGGCGTCATCTTTGGGCAGGGAGAGGCGGCCCTCCAGGCTGTAGACGTTGCTGGTGTCACGGCGGTGGATGCTGAGTTCAAAGTCGGCAAATTGGGTCAAAATGACCTCATGAGGAAGCGTTTAGCAGTCGGCGGGGGAAACTTGCGGGGCGGGGTTTTCGGGGCGTTCTTCCAACAACCAGGCGGCGACATAGCCGCGATTGCCCTTGATGTCTTTGACGCGCATCCATTTTCCGGCTTTGCCGAGTTTTTTGGCGGCGCTGTCCTGGCGTCCCAGCGCAATCAGTTCTGCGCCGAGCGGCAGGCGCTGGATGAGTGTTTGCGGCGAAATGAATGCTTTGGCGCGTAGGGCGACATTTTCTTCGACGGTGCGCAAGATGAGCGGCGGAATTTCGCCGATGGCGAAGTTGGGCGCGGCGGTTTGACGCTGGGCTTCGGGGCCAAAGGCGGCGGCGCCCAGGCTGACAATGCTGACGTACCAGGCGGCAACCACGCCCTGAACGTTTTGCACATCAGCCACTTTCAGCCATTCATACATCTTTCCCACCTTGCGCTGCACTTCGGCGGCAGTTTCCAGCACTTTTAATTCGGCGCCGATGGGCAGCACTTTGAGGATGGTGGCATCGGTGGCGTCTGGCTTGGAACGCAATTTGAGCCCATCCGTGCTGGCTTTGACCACCGGCGCATCTTTGGGCACAGGGATGGCGGTGGGAGGCGTGCCGGGTTCGGGGGCGGCGCTGTTTTTGGTTTTGCTCACCAGCCAGGCGGCGGTGTAGCCCTGGGTGCCATCCGCCAGTTTGACCGGAATCCACTGGTTTTGCACGCCAATTTTGGCTTTGGCAACGGCATCGGCCTCCAAAATTTTCATTTCGGTATTGGCGGCCACCCGTTTGAGCAGGGTATTTTCAGCCACCAACATTTGCGAGCGGATGGCGAGTTCATCGGCGCTGGCGTAAACCGGGAAGGAGGCGTAAACGCCCTTGTCCAACTGCGGCGGCGGAGGCGGCGGAACTGCCGCGCCGGGGCCGTCAAAATACATGACGCCGGTGATGATTTTGGCCGGGTCTTTTGTTCCGGCGATTTGCGCATATTTCGACTGGCTAAGTTTGATTTTTCCATTGGTTACCGGGAAGGGGTACGGGTCATAGACCAAATAATCCTCGCCCTCCTGACCATACAAGAGCATATAGTGCGTCTGCACCCCGGCCTGCGGCGACCAATCCACCTCAATCACTACCGGCTTGCCACGCGACAGCCAGCCGTTAATTTCGGCCAGCGGCGCGGGCACGCCCGAACACTTGGCATAGGTCACATAGCGAATTCCTGGCAGCGCCGCCGGAATGGCGCCCGGCACAAGATAAGCCGTCCCCGCCGAAAAGCCGACCACTTTTTTGAGTTTCTCATTGAGCGAATCAGGGGTTTCATCCACCCCATAGCCCGAAGCCAGCATGGTGACACTGGTCAGCAAACAGCCAAAACTGCCAATGTTGGAAGTTTTATCAAACCCCAGCAACTTGCTCTTCCACATTGGGTCGGTCTGCGAAAACTGCTTAATCTCGGCCATGTTTTCCTCACTTGGTAATGAAGTTATGAAAATAGGGGGGCAGAACACAGCCATTATACAAAACATTTCAAGAGCATTGCAAGAGAAAACAAAAAGACGTTTTTGCAAGCGTCTTTTTTTGCCAAAACAATCAGCAGAGCGATGCGGCGGATTGATCCACCAACCAGAGCAAATCGCCATCCAGCGGCTGGACTCGCCCCGCTGGCAGTTGACTCCCGCCGCGCCGAATTTCTGCCAGCCGCTTGGCCTTGCCCGCGCCGCTGACGAGAAAAATCACCTGGCGGGCGGCGTTTATCGCGCCGAGAGTCAGCGTCACCCGCGAAACCAGCGGCGGCGGCGGGGCCGCATGTTCCAGCGCCGTCACCCAGCGCAGCGTTTCCGCCAGCGCGGGCGAGCCCGGAAAGAGCGAAGCGGTGTGACCATCCTCCCCCATACCGAGCAAAACCAAATCAAAACGCGGCGCGCCGCCCCAGAAAACGCGCAAATTGCGCTGGTACTTTTCGGCAGCCAACTGCGGTGACAGTTCGCCCATTATGCGATGAATATTTTCGGGCGGCAGGGGAATTTTCGTCAGCAAACTTTCGGCGGCCATGCGGTAATTGCTCTCGGGGTGATCGGGCGGCAGGCAGCGTTCATCGCCCCAAAAAAAATGAATCGCCTGCCAGTCGAGATTCTCCGCCGCGAGCAGGGCGTACAGCGCGCGCGGCGTGCTGCCCCCCGCCAGCGCCACGCTGAAGCGGCCTCGCGCCGCAATCGCCGCTGCCGCCGCCGCGAGAAATCCATCGGCGGCGGCGCGAGTTAACAGCTGGGGAGTTTCAAAAATGTGCAAAGGGTTCATGGCTATCAAAAAACCCCCGCGAAAACGGAGGTTTTGTGAGCGTGGAGAGGCTCGAACTCTCAACAAACGGCTTAAAAGGCCGCTGCTCTGCCATTGAGCTACACGCCCGACTGCGAGCGCAGATTTTATCACCAAACCGCCAGTTCTTCAAGGAGAAACTGCGCCACAAAGTACGATAAAATCAACACATGCTTGCCAGAATTTATTCCTGCGCCGTTGTCGGCTTGGACGGCATTATTGTCGAAGTCGAGGTGGATTACACCAACGGCCTGCCGGGTATGACGATTGTCGGCCTGCCAGATACCGCGGTGCAGGAAAGCCGCGAGCGTGTGCAAACTGCCATCAAAAATGCCGGGCTGCACTTTCCCCGTCACCGCATTGTCGTTAATCTGGCCCCGGCCACCGTCCGCAAGGAAGGCCCGGCCTACGATTTGCCGATAGCCCTGGGGGTTATCCTTCTCGGCGGCCAGCTGCTGCCGCAATCCACAGAAAAAACATTGGTCGTGGGCGAACTTTCGCTGGATGGAAGCGTGCGCCACGCGCGCGGTGTTTTGCCGATGGCTGCCGCCGCCCGTGAGCAGGGCTTTGAGCGCATGATTGTGCCCGAAGTGGATGCCGCCGAAGCGGCCTTGATGCCCGGCCTGGAGGTGATTCCGGTTAAGACGCTGGCCGAACTGTACGACCATCTGGCGGGGCGCCGTTTCATTGAGGCGTTTCGGCCCTCGGGCGAAGAACTCCCGCCGCTGTTCGTGCCAACGGATTTTGCCGAAGTGAAGGGCCAGGAACACGTTAAACGCGCGCTCGAAGTTGCCGCTGCGGGCGGGCACAATGTGTTGATGAGCGGCGCGCCAGGCGCAGGAAAAACGCTGTTGGCGCGCGCTCTGCCGGGAATTTTGCCGGAAATGACCATCGCAGAGTCGCTGGAGGTGACGAAAATTTATTCGGTGGCCGACCAACTTCCGGCGGGGACTCCGCTCATTCGTCAGCGCCCTTTTCGCGCGCCGCATCACACCATCAGCCACGCCGGGCTGGTTGGCGGCGGCAATATTCCGCACCCGGGCGAAATTTCCCTCGCTCACCGCGGAGTTTTATTCCTGGATGAATTGCCAGAATTTAATTCGCGCGCCATCGAAGTTATGCGCCAGCCGATGGAAGACAAACTCGTCACCATCAGCCGGGCGCAAGGTTCGTTGACTTTTTCGGCCAATTTTCAACTGATTGCCGCCATGAATCCCTGTCCTTGTGGCTATTTTGGCGATGCGCTCAAGCCGTGCAGTTGTGCGCCGTCTACGGTGACGAAGTATCAGAAGCGTATTTCTGGCCCAATGCTCGACCGGATTGATATTCATGTGGATGTTCCGCGGGTCAATTACGATAAACTTTCGGATGACCGCTTGGGTGAGCCTTCGGCGGTCATCCGGGCGCGGGTTCAGGCGGCGCGCGAGCGTCAGGCGCAGCGTTTTGCGGGCTTGAGCCAGGCGGGAATCGTCTGTAACGCCGATATGCGCGTGGCCGAAGTGCGAAAATTTTGCAAATTGGATGAATCCGGGGACAGCCTGGTGCGCGCGGCGATGAGCCAACTCAATCTTTCGGCGCGCGCCTACCACCGCATTTTGAAACTGGCGCGCACGATTGCCGATTTGGCCGGGAGCGAAACCATTCAGACGCCGCATTTGGCGGAGGCGCTGCAATATCGGCCCAAGGGCACGCTGATGTAGCGCGAAAGTCTGGCTATCAGGCCAATTGCCGGAGCCATTTATGTCGCGCTTGGGCTTTTCATCCTTTATGGCATTGGTGGGGGTGGGGATTGAAATCAGGCAGGGTTATTTTTCTGCCAGGTACTGTCGAATCATCAGCGCGGCGGTTGCGCCCTCGCCAGCGGCGGAGGCGGCCTGTTTGGTGGCTCCGGCTCGCACGTCTCCCGCGGCAAATAGGCCGGGCAAGGTCGTCATCAGGGTTTTGTCGGTGACCACTGAACCCAATGGGTCTACCTCCACCTTGTCCTTGACCAGGTCACTGTTGGGGGAAAAGCCGATAAATACAAAAATACCGTCATAATGCCATTCCTTGCGCTCGCCCGTGGCGCGGTCTTCTACAATTACGGCCTCCAATTTACCGTTCTTCAGCCGCAGTTCTTTGACCGCGTGGTTGACCGTCACGGACATGGTTTTCATTTCGGCCACTTTTTGCTGCAAAACCTTGCTGGCTTTTAGCTGCGGAGAAACCGCGACAATATCCACTTGGCTGGCGAATTTGGTGAGAAACACGCCTTCTTCAAAGCCACTGTTTCCGCCGCCCACTACCAGCACTTTTTTCCCCTTGTAAAAGGCGCCGTCACAAGTCGCGCAAAAGTGGACATTTACACCGATGAGTTCATTCTCGCCGGGAATTTCGAGGCGGCGATAGTGCGCGCCTGTCGCCAGCAAAACCGCCTTGGCCCCATACTCGGCGCCGTCAGAGGTGCGGACGCACAAATATTGTCCATTCTGGCTGATGGCGTCCACCTGCTGCGCCTGCAAAAGTTCTGCGCCGAATTTCTGCGCCTGGCGCGTCAGGCGGGCGGCGAACTCTGCGCCGGGGATGCCTTCGTCGAAACCGGGAAAATTATCCAGCGTTTGGGTAATGCCCGCCTGGCCGCCCATCCCGGCTTTTTCGATGACCAGTGTTTCCACGCCCTCGCGCGCCAGGTAGAGCGCCGCGGTTAACCCGGTGGGGCCGCCGCCGATGATGATGGCATCATAAAAAGTGCGTTTGGCGCGGGTCTGCAGGCCCAGTTTCTCTGCCAGCTGCGCGTTGGATGGCTCGACCAGCACTGTTCCATCGGGGAAGACGATGGTGGGAATACTGCGCGAGCCTTTGTTGGTTTTTTCGACAAACAGCATCGCTTCAGCGTCCTGGTCAATATCCACGTATTGATAGGGGACGCGCTGTTCGCCAAAAAATTGTTTGGAACGTTTGCAATCGGGGCACCAGCCTGTGCCATACAATGTGATGCTTTCGGGGGTTAAGCGAGGGTCGGTCATGTGAATAAATCCTTTCAGTGGTGTAGCGCAAGCCTCAGACTTGCGCTACACCATCCATTGCGGTGAGAGTAGATGTTACAGCGCTGCGTACACCAGCGCCGTCACTGCGCCAAAAATCATGTGGCCGACCAACCCGCCCATGAAGGCCATCATCCCGCCGCCGTTGCCGGTCATCCACATGCCAGGGGCTGAGACTGCGCCGCTTTTGATGCCAGCGTGCATCATCGGGATGATTGCCATCATCACGCCGACAATCAGCCAGTGGGCAGCGCCGAAGACCAGCCCGCCTGTCCAGGTGGCGGAACCGATTCCGTTTGACCAGAGGAAGGCATAAATCAGGGCGAAGACCATGCCCATCATCAGGTGCATCATCCAGCCCAGCGCCTGATTGGGTTTGCCGAACATCGAACCGAGCAGGCTGACGATGTCCATTTTGGGCAGGCCCATTTTTGGCGCCATCATCAAGACAGCCGTGAAAACCAGGGTTGCGAAGAAACCAGCAGCAATTGCTCCGAATACGTTCATTTTTATCTCCTTGGGGTTGAAAATTGAAATTGGCGTTCTGCTGGTTTGGATAGCCTTTCCCCCAAAATTCTTACTTGCGC
>JAVHNW010000290.1:0-2015 GCA_036169755.1 bacterium
AAGCGCCGGTCAAAGTGAACTTCGGCGTTCTGGCGGAAGGTCGCCCGCAGATAGTCGAGCAGCGAGGAGACATCCGCCATGACTACCTGGCTGCCCATCCCGGCGCGATAGTTGCCAATCGCCGCCGCCAGGTGGGTTTTGCCGCAAAACGAGGGGCCGAGCAGTACCAGCCAGCCGTTGGGTTTGTCGGCGAAATCGGCGGCGGCGTTATGCATTTCGCGCAAATTTTTGATGTGGTCGGCGGTCACTTTTTCATGTTCGATGGTGCGCTCGCGGGTGACGAAACCGCCCGTTCCGCGCCGCTCCACCGATTTGATGGTCACGCTGTCCTGGCCGATTTCGTCTTCGCGCTCGCGCCAGGTCTTGAAAGCCATCTCTTTGATATCTTTCAGCGAGAGCATGGAAAGGCCGGGATTGCTGGTTTCCTCCGGGTGGCGATAATCCATGGTGATGATGCGCACGTGCCGCACCAATTCCGCATCCTGCAGGCGTGAGCGGATGCGACTCTCAATTTCATCCAGCGCCAGATTGGTGGTCACCACCGTTGGCAGTTTGTTGACGTAGCGATAATTGACCACCTGGAATAATTTTTCCTGCGCCCAACCGGTGGCATTGTGCGTCCCAAAATCGTCCATCACCAGCAAACCCGCGTTGCGAATATCATCAAAACGCGCTTCAAAGGTCGTCTCCGGGCTGTTGTAGGCAAAACGCAGGCTGTCGAGCAAATCTGGCACGGTGATGAACAAAGTCGGCACGCCGCGTTCCACCGCCGCGTTGGCAATCGCCGCCGCCAGATGCGTTTTGCCGCAGCCGTAGCTACCTTCCAGCAAAACCCAGCCATCCAGATTTAGAGAAAATTCCTGACAGGCGCGCCGGGCTTCTTCCAAACTGTCCTTTTCCAATTGAGACAGCGCATCTTTGGCTTTGGGGTTGCCAGCCGCCTGGAAATTTTCAAAGGTCAGATGACTTAATCGGTCGAGGCTGCTCAGCGCGTACAGGCGATTGCGCGCCTTCTCGGCGCGATCCACGCTGCGGCAGGCGCAGGCTTCAATTTTGCCAAATTTTTCATGCCCCACCGGCACATCCCAGCGCAAATAACCCACGCCGCCACAAATTGGGCAGTTCGGGTCGCCCAGCGCTTCCACGCGCGGCTCAATCCTGGTCGAAGAATTCGGAGAACTGGCTGTTGGAATATCGCTCCGCAGTTTTTTCACCGTCTGCGCTATTTTTTCTTTCATCCTTACCGTCCTGTTTCCAACGCTTCAAAATGGCTTTCACATAATTCCAACTGCGCTTGTTCCGGCTGACGGCAATCTCAAAGGCCTCGTAAATCCAATCCGCCGGGTATTCCGTCTCGGCCTCGCGCAGCATATCCGCCAGCAGCGGCGTCAGCGGGCCGATATTTTGTTCGTACAGGCTGAAGATTTTGGATTGCTCACGAAAGCCCTGCGCGGGAAAAGCGGATTCGCCGCCCGCAGACTTTTTCAGCGCTTCAGCCGTCACCCGCCCGCGCGGCGAATTCAACACGTACAGGCCGCCTCGGGCTTCCCCGGCCCGCAGCAGGATGCCGCGCCGGAGGGCTTTTTCCAGGCCCGCGTCCAGCCCCGCCGCCGACCAGCCGCTCATCAGCGCCGTGTCGGAGGCGATTTCCTCGCGTGAAATAAAACGCTGCGCGCCCTGAAGGTGCTCAATGCGCCACAAAATGTAGAGCGCCGCCTTGAGTTCGTCCAGGTCAGCGATGTCATTCATCAGCCGGAAAAGCGAATCTGGCACCTGGGTAAATGTTTCGGACGAGTGAAAGCCAGGGAAAGCGGGCATTATCCCAACTCCACCGTGCGGGTGGCGGCGTTTTCAAATTTGGTCAGGTTGTTGCGGAAGATTAAATCAATGCTGCCGACCGGGCCGTTGCGATGTTTGGCAACTTTGAGATGTGTCACGTTTTGCAGGGCGCCTTCTTTTTCGTCACGGTAAATGAACATGACGATGTCGGCGTCCTGTTCCAGCGAGCCGGATTC
>JAVHNW010000291.1:0-10316 GCA_036169755.1 bacterium
CCAGGCCGAAATTCTGCCCCTCAGCCACACCCCCGCCGGAAATTTCCACAACTGCAGCGACCTGCGCCGGGGCTACAACAACGGCGGCGACCAAATCCTGTTCTGCCCCAACATTGGCATCATCGCCGAAGGCTATCAGCACCTGGGCGATGATTTTGGCTACCAAATGGAACTGATTGGCTACTCGCTGCCGCAGCCATGAAAAGATGACAAATCTCCCCAAAATAGCGAAATTCGTCATTTGACAGGCCCTGCCGGGGCAGGTATAAGCGTAACCACCTTACCCACTTTTTAGGAGAAAACATCATGGCTATGAAAATTCAAGATGATTGCATTGCCTGCGGCGCCTGCCTGCCGGAATGCCCCACCAACTCCATCAGCGAAGGCGACATTTACGCGATTGACCCCGCCACCTGCGTGGAATGCGAAGGATTCCACGACTCGCCACAATGCGCCTCGGTTTGCCCGGTCGAGTGCATCGTCAAGGCCTGATTTTCCTCAGGGGCGGAGAAAACTCCGCCCCTGACATTTTTCCCCATTCATCGGTATAATCCAGCCAACTCAATATTCAACCTTCGGGGCAGGGTGACACAGCGCAGCCGCGCTTGTGAATTCCCGATTGGTGGTAAAGCCCACGAGCGCGCAAGCGCAGGAGCTGGTGAAATTCCAGCGCCAACGGTAAAGTCCGGATAAAAGAAGGTTAGCAGGCCTGCACAGCGGGTCTGTCTTGTCGCCCCGAAAACATTTTTGTTTTCGGGCTTTTGTTTCAAGGCAGATTTGCGCGCCGGTCTGTCTTGCCGCCCGAAGGATTCCCCCCTTCGGGTTTCTTTTATGGAAATTCCTTTGAATTTCAGTTCCAAACATTCCACCGCGCGCCTGTTGGCCGCCCTCGCCCCGCTGACAATTACCCTGCTGGCCTGGGAAATACTCGCGCGCCTGGGCGGGTTTCCCGCCTTCATTTTGCCCTCACCCGCGCAGGTCGGCTCGCGTTTTTGGCAAACGCTGACCGCCGGAAATCTGCTGTTTCATCTGCGCGTCACCCTCACCGAAGTTTTGCTTGGGCTGGTCATCGGCTCACTGCTCGCCCTGGCGCTGGGCTACCTCATCGCCAAATCGCGCCTGTTCGAGCGCCTGCTTTCCCCATTCCTGGTCGCCAGCCAGGCCGTGCCGATTGTGGCAATTGCGCCGCTGCTGGTCATCTGGTTTGGGCCGGGAATTTTCTCCAAAATTCTCATCTGCGCCCTGATTGTTTTTTTCCCGGTGCTGGTGAACACGGTGGTCGGCATTCGCGCCGTGCCGCGCGCGCTGAACGAATTGATGCGCTCACTGCGCGCCAGCCGCTGGCAAATTTTGCGCCACCTGGAAATTCCCTCCGCGCTGCCAGTTTTTCTCGGCGGGCTGCGGATTGGGGCCACGCTCTCCGTTATCGGCGCGGTGGTCGGCGAATTTGTCGGCGCGGATAAAGGCCTGGGCTTCCTCATCAATGTTGGGCGCGGACAGTACGACACCGCCCTGGTTTTTGTCGCCGTTTTCACCCTGGTCGCGCTGGCGCTGTGCCTGTACGCGCTGGTCGTTTTGCTGGAAAAACACCTGCTCTCGTGGCAGGAAAATCACCCTTAAGGAGTTTTCCCGTGTTCAAAAAAGTTTCTCTGCTGCTGCTGACCTTTTCCCTGCTGCTGGCGGCCTGCGCCCCGGCAGCGACCGCCACCCCCGCCGCAACGGCCACCGAAAAACCGTTGACCAAAATCAAACTGCCGATGGGCTACATCCCCAACGTGCAGTACGCTCCTTTCTACGTCGCCGTAGAGCGCGGCTACTACCGCGAGGCCGGTTTCGAAGTGGAATTTGACTACTCATTTGAAACCGATGGCGTGGCCCTGGTCGGCGCGGGCGAACTGCCCTTCGCGCTCGTCTCCGGTGAGCAGGTTTTGCTGGCGCGCGCCCAGGGCGTGCCGGTGGTCTACGTCATGGCCTGGTATCAACAATACCCCATCTCGCTCATGGCAAAATCCACCAGCGGATTCAAAAATGTAACCGACCTGAAAGGCAAAAAAATCGGCCTGCCGGGGCTCTTCGGCGCCAACTACGTCGGCCTGCGCGCCATGCTCTACGCGCTGGGGCTGAAGGAAAGCGATGTGACTCTGGATTCGATTGGCTTCAATCAGGTGGAAGCGCTCGCCGCCGACCAGGAAGAGGCCGTCGTTGGCTACGCCGCCAACGAGCCAGTTGTCCTGCGCTCCAAAGGCTACGACCTGACCGAATGGCGCGTGGCCGATTATGTGCAATTGGCCTCCAACGGCATCATCACCAATGAAAAAACCATCGCCGAAAACCCCGAAATGGCGCGCGCCTTCGTGCAAGCCACCCTGCGCGGCCTGAAAGACACCCTGCTCGACCCGGACGCCGCTTACGAAATTTGCAAAAACTACGTCGAAAATCTCGGCCAGGCCGACCCCCTCGTGCAAAAACAGGTGCTGGGCACCTCCATCGAAATGTGGCGCGCCCCGCGCCTGGGCTATTCTGACCCGGCGTCCTGGGAAAATATGCAAAAAGTGCTGATGGAAATGGGTTCCTACGCCACCCCGCTCGACCTGAACGCCGCCTTCACCAACGACTTCATCCCAGAATAACTATTTTTGCTCATGCCCATTTTCTCCATCCACGACCTGAGCATCACCTTCCCCGATGAGCAAAACGCCGCCGGCCTGCACGCCCTGGGGCCGGTGACGTTTTCGGTGGCCGAGCGGGAATTTGTCTGCGTGCTGGGGCCTTCGGGGAGCGGGAAATCCACCCTGCTGAGGGTGCTCGCCGGGCTGATTCGCCCCAGCGCCGGGGAGATTCGCTTCCAGAATCAGCAGGCCGCGCCCAGGGTCGGATTCGTCTTTCAGCAGGCAACGCTCATGCCCTGGCGCAGCGTCCTCGAAAATATTCTGCTCCCGTTGGAATTGGAAAAGCTGCCCGCCAGCCAGGCGCGCCAAAAAGCGCAGGAAATGGTGACTTTGGTGGGGCTGGAAGGCTTTGAAAACACCCTGCCGCGCGACCTTTCCGGCGGCATGGCGCAGCGCGTGGCGCTGGCGCGGGCGCTGATTCATGACCCCGACTTGCTGCTGCTCGATGAACCTTTCGGCTCGCTGGATGCGCTCACCCGCGAAAAAATGTGGGGCGAACTCTCGCGCATCTGGCAGGCGCAGCAAAAAACGGTGCTGATGGTGACACATTCCATCAGCGAGGCGCTGTTTCTCTCCGACCGGGTGCTGCTGCTTTCAGCGCGGCCAGGCCGCATCAAGCTGGATTTGCCGGTCGGCCTGCCTCGCCCACGCGGGGAGGAAATTCGCTACACGCCAGAATTTGGCGCGCTGGCGCGGCGTCTAAAAGACGCCATTGAATAGAACAGGTTTTCGGATATACTTTGCCGGCAAGGAGCAAGCATGGCAAAAACCTACAGCCGTTACGTCTGTCAGCAGTGCGGACGAGTTTCCGCCACGTACATGGGCAAATGCCCGCAGTGCGGCGCCTTCAGCAGCATGGCTGAAGAAATTGTGCGCGATGAAGCGCCCGCCAAAAGCCCCAACGCCGCGCGCGGGCTGACGGGGCGCAGCGCGCCGCGCCCGATTGGGCAAATCAGCGCCGGGGAGGAAGACCGGCTGCGGGTTCCCATCGGCGAATTTGCGCGCGTGCTGGGCGGCGGCATCGTCCCCGGCTCAATTGTGCTGGTCAGCGGCGACCCCGGCATCGGCAAATCCACGCTGATGCTGCAAATGGCGCTGGAAATGGCCGCCAGCCAGCGCATCCTGTATGTTTCCGGCGAAGAGTCGGAAAAACAAATCAAAATGCGCGCCGACCGGCTGCAGCCCAAAGACGCCAAACCCCTGCCCGGCGACCTGTTCCTCGTCACCGAGACCAATCTTCAGACCATTTTTGAACACGTCCGCGAGGTCAAACCAACCATTTTGGTGGTGGATTCCATTCAGACGATGTACCTGCCCGAATTGGATTCCTCCGCCGGATCGGTTTCTCAGGTGCGCGAATGCGCCTCGCAGCTGCGCGAACTGGCAAAATCCAACGGGGTCAGCGTCTTCGTCATCGGACACGTCACCAAGGAAGGCGTCATCGCCGGGCCGCGCGTGCTGGAACACATCGTAGATACCGTGCTGTACCTGGAAGGCGACCGTTTTCAGGCCTACCGCCTGCTGCGCTCGGTCAAAAATCGTTTTGGCGCCACCGCCGAAGTTGGGGTTTTTGAAATGCGCGAGCGCGGCCTGGCCGAAGTGACCAACCCCTCCGAGGCGTTTTTGGCCGAGCGGATGATTAACGCCCCCGGCTCGGCGATTGCCGTGACGATGGAAGGAACCCGCCCGCTGCTGGTGGAAATTCAGGGGCTGACGGCGGCCACGCAGTTCGGCAACGCGCGGCGCACGCCCAACGGCGTGGATTACAACCGCCTGCAAATGATTGCCGCCGTGCTGACGCGCCGCGTGGGCGTCAAACTGGGCGAGCAGGATATTTTTGTGAACGTGGTGGGAGGCATCAAAATTGACGAACCCGCCGCCGACCTGGCGATTGCCGCGGCGATTGTCTCGTCCATGCGCGATATTTCCGTCCGCGCCGATGTGGCGCTGATTGGTGAAATCGGTCTGGCGGGTGAACTGCGCCTGCCGGGCCAAATGCCGACCCGCCTGCGCGAGGCGCAAAAACTGGGTTTCAAAAGCGCCATCGTCCCCAAGCGGCTGCGTCAGGGTGAAGCCTGGCCGCAAAATATTCAAATCATCGAGGCGCGTTCAGCGGCGCAGGCCATCGAGCTGGCCTTCGCTGTCGAAGGGCGTGAAGCGCCCAAAGGGCGAAAAGTCGCCTAGCGGCGGTGATTTTCCCCTTGCGCGCCAAGCCAAACCCGCCAGCCCTCGGGCAGGCGCAAAGCCAGCAGAATGGCGATGACCGTTGTCAGCGGGACAGCCGCCATCAGGCCGAGCGAACCAACCAGCGTGCGCACAATTTCTTCGCTGACCATTTCCACGTTCAAGAGAAAATCATATTTTCCGCCGGCCAGGGTGAAGAGCAGCAGCAGGGGCAGTGAAGCGCCCGCGTAGGCCAGCACCAGCGTGTTGACGGTGGCGGCGATGTGGTCTTGCCCAACGCGCATCGCCTTGCCGAACAGGGCGTAAAAGCCGAGGCGCTCATCGGTGTAATGCAGTTCAAAAACCAGAGAAGCCTGGGTTGTCACCAAATCATCCAGCACGCCCAACGCGCCGATGATGATTCCGCCCAGCAGCAGGCCGCGTAAATTAATTTTTGTCTGGGCAAACTGCTGTAAAAACAGGGCTTCTTCGCTGCCGAAACCGTTCAGCCGGGCCAGCTGCATAAAGCCCGCAGCCAGCGCCCCGGTCAGCAGCAGGACCAAAATCATACTCAGCACGGCGGCATGTGTTTTTAAAGCCCAGCCGTAGGTGACGTAGAGCGAGACGGCCAGCAAAATGGCCGAGCCAATCACGCTGACCGTCACCGGGTCTTCGCCCGCCAAAATGTGGGGAATGATATAGCCAACGACCATCACCAGGCTGAAAATCAGCGCCAACAGGGCGCGAAAACCTTTCCAACCGGCCATCGCCACGATGGCGGCCACAAAAACCCCCAACAAAATCAACAGCGCGCGCTGGCGCACAAAATCTACATAAAAGGCTTCCAGCACGCCATCTGTATTTTTGCCGAGGGTGATGAAAATTTCATCGCCGGGGCGCAGCAGCTGGCCTGGCGGCGTGGCGCGAAATTTGCCGTAATCGAGTTCCATCGGCAGCCCAACGTATTCGCCGCTGAGAATTTCAACTTGCACCCGCTGCGAAATTTGCGTCTCGCCGTTGATTTCAAGCGGCGTCTCGGAGAGGATTTCCCGCACCCGGGCGCGTTCCGTCTGCGCGCCGAGCGTGGAAGCGCTGGAGGTAAAAATCGGCGGCTGAAAAAAGTAGGGGGCGCCCCACACGGCAAAAATAATCAGGCCCAGGGTCAGCGCCGCCGCCAGCCACAGAAAAGTGCGCAGTTTCAAACGCTACTGCCCTTTGCCGCGAAAACCGCGCAAAATGACATTGGTCTCACGGCTGGCATTTGCCAGATCCACAAAAACCAACATCAACTGACCCTGCGCCGAAATCATCACCCCGGCGATGAAAAGCCCCAACCCGGCCAGCAGCGCCCAAAAGCGGGCATCCGCCAGGCGATACGGCGAGCCCGTCAGCAGGGCGGCGTTGAGCAGTTCGGTCAGGGCGGCGTTTTGCGCCAGGCCATAGACTGCGACAGCCAGGCCGCAAACGAACAATAACACGCCAAAGAGAATGGTGACAATTGCGGCAAAGCGGACGAAAATATACATGACGCCTCCAATGAATTATGAATGAGCGTTTTGTGGCGGCCCTTTTGATGTGCGCCACCTTCCAATCATACTCTTTTTGGCGGCCATCACTCGCGTTTTTTGACGGTTTTTTGAGCGGCGGCAGGTTTTTTCGTTTTGGCGGGCAAAAGTTCCAACTGTTCGGTTTTGGGCGCCGATTTGTTTTTTTCGGCGCTGAGGGCGGGCGCATCCAGCGGCACAAAACTTTCCAGCACCCAGGCCTCCGTCAGGCCGAGCAGCGCGTCACCTGGTTTGACTTCGGTTACCGCGTCACCACGCACGGTGGCGCGTTTTTTCAGGGCGGCTTCATCGAGGCGGGTTTGTTTGGCGGCGGCCTTGTGCAAATGCAGGGTGACGGTGTGATTGGCTTTGCCAAGCGCCAGCCCAACCAGCGTCACGCCGAGCGCCAATTCCCAGGCGATGACGCCTTTGCCATAGCGTCCCTGCGCCGGAAATTCCTTCAGCGGCACACGTTTGGCTTTGCCATCCGAGCAAACCAGGAAGACTTCCATTTCGTCCTCCGCCTTCGCGCGTTTATCGGCGGCGTGTCCGTGAACGACAGCGCCGACCAGCTGGTCGCCAATGCCCAGTTTGATGCCGTTGACTCCCGCGGCGACCAGGCCCATCGGGCGGATGTCGTCTTCGGCAAAGCGAATCGCCAGGCCGAGGGCAGTCGCCAGCAGGATTTCCTTTTTTCCATCCGTCAGCGCCACCCAGCCGAGAGCATCGCCGTCATTGACCTTGCACAAGGCAAAAGTCTGCGCCGAGGGGCCGGGCAGGTCACTGACCAGCGATTTTTTCAACATACCGCCGCGAGTGACCGTCAGCAGGCAGGTTTCAGCGGCCAGTTTGGAACGTTTGGCGGGCAGGGCAAAAAGCGCCACGGGGCGCTCATCGGCCTTGAGGGCGCAGAGTTTATGGAAGGGGGAGCCGTCCGCCAGTTTTTCCACTTCCGGCAGGGTGTGGACGGCGACCGCCGCCGCCAGCCCGCGCGCCGAGGTGATGTAGAGCGTATCGGTGCTGTTGGCGCGCGCCAGCAGTTTGGGGGCGTCACTTCCGCTGGGGCGCGGAGGCTTTTCGTCACGGGTGCGCGAAAGCAAACCATCCGCATTCATCGCCACCCACACCACCTGGTCGGGCAGCATCTGGCTGGTAGTCAGCACGTTTTTCTTTTCCTTGCCCGCCTTCAGGCTGACGATTTGGGTGCGGCGTTTGTCGCCATAGGCGGCTTTTACTTTAAGCAGTTCTTCGCCGACAACGGCGCGCATTTTGGCAGGCGATTTGAGCAGGTTTTCCAACTCTTTGATGAGCGCTTGCAATTCCTTGTATTCGGTTTCAATTTTTTTGCGTTCCAGCGCGGCCAGACGGCGCAGCTGCATTTCGAGAATGGCGTTGGCCTGAAGTTCGCTCAATTTGTAGCGTTTCATCAATCGCTCGCGGGCGCTTTCCACGTCTGGCGATTTTTTGATGAGTTCAATGATTTCATCCAAATTTTTGAGGGCGACCAGGTAGCCTTCCAGAATGTGTGCGCGGGCGCGGGCTTTTTCCAGGTCAAATTCGGCACGGCGTTTGATGATGGTCTGGCGGTGTTCAAGGTAAACCTTCAGCGCCTGTTTGAGCGTCAACATGCGCGGTTCGCCATCCACCAGCGCCAGCAAAATGATGCTGAAGGTGGACTGCATCGGCGTGCGTTTGTAGAGGTCGGTCAGGATTTTTTCCGGGGCGATATTTTTCGCCAGCTCGATGACGATGCGCATCCCCTGCCGGTCAGATTCATCGCGCAGGTCAGAAAGGCCCTCCAGCTGATTGTCACGCGCCAGGTCGGCGATACGCTCAATCAGCGCGGATTTATTGACCATGTAGGGCAGTTCGGTGACGATGATGCGGCTTTTGCCGCGTTCCATTTCCTCGTAGTGGGCGCGCGCCTGCACGGTGATTTTTCCCCGCCCTGAGCCATAGGCGGCCTGCAGGCCCTCTTCCCCGGCTTCCTGCAGGATGACGCCGCCAGTGGGAAAATCCGGCCCCTGAATGAACTGCATCAGGTGCTGAATGTCAATATCATCCAATTTTTCCCAGTTTTGCAGCATATACATCAGGGCATCCACCACCTCGCCCAGGTTGTGCGGCGGAATGCTGGTCGCCATGCCCACAGCGATACCGGTAGCGCCGTTCACCAATAGATTGGGAATGGCGGCTGGCAGGACCAGCGGCTCGCTGAGCGTATCATCAAAATTGGGGCCAAATTCAACCGTATTTTTGTTCAGGTCGGTCAGCATATCCAGCGCGGCGGCGGTCAGCCGCGCTTCGGTGTAGCGCATGGCAGCGGGCGGATCGCCATCAATCGAGCCGAAGTTGCCCTGACCATCCACCAGCAGCGCGCGCAGCGAGAAATCCTGCGCCATGCGCGCCATCGCATCATAGACCGAGGCGTCACCATGCGGATGGTATTTGCCCAGCACCTCACCCACGATACGCGCCGATTTTTTATAGGAACTATCGGCGCGGATGCCCATATCATACATGGCGTACAAAATACGGCGGTGAACCGGCTTCAGCCCGTCACGCGCATCTGGCAGGGCGCGCGCCACAATGGTGGACATGGCATAATCCAGATAAGCCTGCTGCATTTCGTGGTCAATATCAATTTTACGAACCTGGCCGAGTTCCATAAATCATCCTTTGACGGAGTCAATTTCCAGCGGCGCGAGAGACAGACTCCAAAAATCCTGCAAATTTGTTCTATCTTAAGTTGAAAGACTCAAGGCGTCAAGGAAAACGGCTGTATAATTCGCTCACTCCCCATTAAAAGTAGACGAGGTTTCGATGGCAATTGACCGTTTTGGACGCAACATCCACTATTTACGCATTTCGCTTACCGACCACTGCAATCTGCGCTGCATTTATTGTATGCCCGAAGACCAGACCTTCCGCCCCAAAGCCGAATTAATGCAAGATGATGAAATTCTCCAACTCACGCGGCTGTTCGCCTCGCTCGGCTTCGACAAAATCCGCCTGACGGGCGGCGAACCGACCGTGCGCGCCAACGTGGTCGAAATCGTGCGCGGCATCGCCGCCACGCCCGGCATTCGCTCCCTCTCCATGACCACCAACGGATTGATGCTCTCGCGCCTGGCCGCGCCGCTCAAAGCAGCCGGGCTGCAGCGCGTCAATGTTTCGATAGACACGCTCGACCCCGAAAAATTTCACCGCCTCACCCGCTGGGGAAAACTGGAACAGGCCTGGGAAGGTATCCTGGCCGCCGAAGCCGCCGGGCTGACGCCAGTCAAACTCAACGCCGTGGTCGTCAAAGGCTACAACGAAGACGATGTGATTGACCTGGCCGCGCTCACCCTGCAACGCCCCTGGCAAATGCGCTTCATCGAAATGATGCCCTTCGCCGGGCCGACTGATGTGCAAACCGGGCAGATCATCACCGCCGCCCAAATTCAGGCCAAAATTGAAAGCGAATTCGGCCCGCTGGAAGCCAGCGGCAGTTACGATGGCGAAGCGCGCATCTTCCGCATTCGCGGCGGCCAGGGCGAACTGGGCTTCATCTCCTCCGTCACCGTCCCCTTTTGCGCCGCCTGCAGCCGCGCCCGCCTGACCGCCGAAGGAATTTTACGCATGTGCCTGCTGCGCGAAAAAGAAATTGACCTGCTCACCCCACTGCGCTCCGGCGCCTCACTGGACGAACTGCGCCAACTCATTCTCGGCGCCGTCTGGGACAAACCCTGGGGGCACGGCCTGGAAGACGGCTACATTCCCCTCAACCGCGCCATGAACCAGATCGGCGGCTGACGATGATAAAAGCCGTTCTCTTCGACCTGGATGGAACCCTGCGAGGGCATTTCCCGCCGGGGCGCGAATTCTTCGCCGACAGCGCCGCCCGCCTCGGGCTGGAAATCACAGCCGCCGACCGGCTGCGCGCCACCCGCTGGGA
>JAVHNW010000292.1:0-1994 GCA_036169755.1 bacterium
GCCCATATCAAAAAGCGGAACGTGAACGCTGGTCAGCCCTGGTTGCTGCACAGTGCCTTCCAAACGATTATCGAAACCAATCACGGCCACATCTTCGGGAATGCGCCGACCAGCCTGTTTGAGCGCGTCCATCGCGCCGATGGCGGATTCGTCATTGCTGGCAATCAGGGCGTCAAAGTCGGCGCCGTTTTTGAGCAGTTGAGCCGCCCCAGCAAAACCGCCATCGTATACATGACGGCCATAAATGACCCGGCGTGGATCCTGCTCCAGCCCATACTGCTGGCAGGCGGCCTGAAACGCCTGCAGGCGTTTACCCGAATCGCCCACCAGGTCATCAGCAGACCCGGCGATAAAGGCAATTTTTCGGCGTCCGTGCTGCGTCAGATGTTGAACGGCCTGGGTAATTCCGGCGGCGTTGTTGGCGGCAATGGTTGGCCCGCTTTCGCCAGAGCCAATGAACAGAACCGGGAAACCCGAGGCGCGCAGTTGGTCAATGTAGGCCGAGCGGGCGGGGGAATGCAGCGGAATGGCGACAATCAATCCCTGAGTATTCCAGGGGCCAATCGGCACAAAATCTTGTTCTGCGGAGGGAAAAGGCCAGGCCGGGCGGTAGGGGTCGCTGGGGCTGGCAGAGGGGCCAATCCCACAGCCGAGCAGCAGGTTGCAGTGAAGGTTTTGCGCCGCCCGCTCAATTCCCCGAAAAATGGGCGCAAGGTAGCTGAGGTTGGTGGCCGTGCGGTAAAACTGCCAACCGGCTAAAACCCCAATGGTTGGGGTGGAAAAAGCAGGGGGAGAGAAAGTTTTATTTTGCAAAAAACCACTTTTCTGCGAGAGTATCGCTATAGTTTTTCCAGAAAAGCCGCCGGGTTTTGCAAAAAATCGCGCAGCAGGCGCACATGCTCCAAATCGTCAAATTTCGCCTGTTTGATTTTGCCGCCATCCAGCGAGAAAATCGTTGCGCCGGGAAAAGCCATCAGCATGGGGGAATGCGTGGCGATGATAAATTGGCCGTTTTGCGCCAGCATTTCCTTCATTGCCGAAATCAGCGCCAGCTGCCGCAGGGGCGAAAGCGGCGCTTCCGGTTCGTCCAGCAGGTACAAACCCTCCGGCACGAAGCGATTTTGAAAAAGGGTGAGGAAACTCTCGCCGTGTGAGCGCGCGTCCAGGCCGAATTCGCCGTAGCGGCGGCGCATATCCGCCAATTCGCCCGCCGCGCTCATTTTCGCCAGGGCCTTGGCGTAGTCTGAGCGATTTTGGTATTCGCGGTCCACTTCGCGCAGGTCGGCTTCCATTTCAGCGCGCATTTCGTTTTGGGCTTTGGCGTAGCCGAAAAAATCTTCGGCGCGCAGAAAAAACCCTTTGCGGGTGCGCTTGTTCCAGGTCAGTTTGAGGTAGTTTGCCAGTTCGCGGGCGGAGGCCAGGCTTTTATCGCGGCGAAGCGACTGGCTGCCGACCGTCACCATGTCAGCGGCGCAGGCCAGCGCTTCGAGCAGGGTGGATTTACCGGAGCCGTTTTCCCCCACCAGCAGAGTCACTTCCGTTTCAAAGCGCAGTTCAACCAGGCTGCGAATCAGCGCCAGGTTGAATGGAAAAGCCTGCGGTTCTGGTAAAGGCCGCAGGCTGAGGGAGCGCAGGTGAATCACGTTTTTTTCTTTCTGGCTTTGGCAAGCGCGCGGCGAAAAGGCGGCATTTCGCTGGCGAGAATGCGGCAGCGCGCGGGGTCGAGCAGTTTGTTCCACAGGCTGGGGTAGTTGAGCGCAAAAGCGTCTGGGTCTAGCGCCGAGGTAATCACGGTGGGCAGGTTATCGTAATAGCGAAAGTTGAGCAGTTGGTACAGTTTGTCTTCCGCCCAGTTGGAGTTGCCGCTGCTTTCTTTCAGCCCGTCCAAAATGAGCAGGGGCGCGGTGCGAATTTCGTAGAAGCGCCGGTCAAAGTGAACCTCGGCGTTCTGGCGGAAGGTCGCCCGCAGATAGTCGAGCAGCGAGGAGACATCC
>JAVHNW010000293.1:0-1994 GCA_036169755.1 bacterium
ACGGAAACTTTTTTGCGAATTTGCTTGCGCTCCAATCCGCGTCCCTGGCAGCTGTGGCAAACTTTTTCAATGATTTGCCCGCGTCCCTGGCAGGCCGGGCAGGGCACGGTTTCGACCATCTGCATGATGAAAGTCTGGCGTACCTGGCGCACTTCGCCGCGCCCGCCGCAGGTGGAGCAGGATTTAACGCTGGAGCCGGGTTCAGCCCCGTTGCCGTGACAGGTGGCGCAGGCTTCGTCCCGCTCGAAGGAAATTTCCTTCTCCACGCCGAAAACGGCCTCCGTAAACGTGAGCGAAATCGCCATCTGAAGGTCGCGTCCGCGCCGGGGCGTGTTGCGGCGCGAGGCGCCACGGCCCCCGCCCATGCCGCCCAAGCCGAACAATTCCTCAAAAATATCTTCAAAGTGGACGCTGTAATCCTGCGCGCCGCCCATATCGCCCAGCCCGGCGCGGCCATACTGGTCATACCGGGCGCGTTTGTTGGCATCCGAAAGGATGCTGTAGGCTTCGTTGATTTCTTTGAACTTTTCCTCGGCGTTTTCTTCTTTGCTCACGTCGGGGTGATATTGGCGCGCCAACTTACGGAAGGCGCTTTTAACTTCCTCGGGTGAGGCGCTGCGCTCCACGCCGAGAATTTCGTAGTAATCGCGGTTGGTTGTCATAGAAAATTAGCTTCTTTACACTAAAGAATTTTGGTTTGCGCCTCGAAATCTGGACGCGGTGGCAGGCCCTTCAATGCCTGCAGGGATAAATTGAGCAGTTCGGTGCGGGTTTTCAACAGGCGGGCGTCCCCCGAATTAAGGACGCCTTTTAACCCCATCAGCGCCTCGCCCACTTCATTGCGGACAACGCTCGGCGCGTGGGCGCCATGTTCGCGCAGCAACTCGTCCGCGCTGAAGATGGCCTGGTCGGCCAGGTTGCGGGCTTCCACCGCCTCGCGGTGAGCGCGATCCGATTGGGCGTTGACTTCGGCCTCGCGGCGCATCTGCTCGATTTCATCCGCCGAAAGGCCGGAGGAAGCCTCGATGACGATGTGCTGCGTGCGCCCGGTAGATTTGTCGCGCGCAGTGACCTTGAGAATGCCGTTGGCGTCAATATCAAAAGTGACTTCCACCTGGGGAATACCGCGCGGCGCGGGCGGAATGCCGCTGAGAATAAAGCGTCCCAGCGTCTTGTTGTCGGCGGCCATCGGACGCTCACCCTGCACAACGTGAATTTCGACCTGCGGCTGATTGTCGGCGGCGGTGGAGAAAAATTCCACGCGGCGGGTGGGAATGGCGGTGTTGCGTTCAATGACCGGGGTGGCGACTCCGCCCAGGGTTTCGATGGCAAGCGTCAGCGGGGTCACGTCCAGCAGCAGCAAATCCTTGACTTCGCCGCCCAAAACGCCCGCCTGAATCGCCGCGCCAAGTGCCACGACTTCATCCGGGTTGACGCCTTTGTGCGGCTCGCGGTCAAAAAATTTTTTGACGGCTTCCTGAATGGCGGGCATGCGCGTCATGCCGCCCACCAAAACCACGTCCTGAATTTTGGAGGGCGTCAGCCCGGCGTCTTGCAGCGCCTGGCGCAGTGGCAGCAGAGTGCGCTCGGTCAGGTCGGTGGTGAGTTGTTCGAGGCGGGCGCGGGTCAGCGAGACGGTCAGATGGCGCGGGCCGGAGGCATCTGCCATCAGATACGGCAGGTTGATTTCGGTTTGCAGCGTGGAGGAAAGTTCAATTTTGGCTTTTTCGGCGGCTTCCTTCAGGCGCTGAATGGCCTGGGTATCGCTGCGCGGCGAAAGATTGTGTTCACGCTCGAATTCCTTGATGAGAAATTCCATGATGCGCTGGTCAAAATCGTCACCGCCCAAAAAGGTGTCGCCGCTGGTGGCGCGCACTTCAAAAACGCCCTCGCCCACTTCCAGCACCGAAACGTCAAAGGTGCCGCCGCCCAGGTCGTAAACCATGATGGTTTCGTTTTTTATTTTGTCGAGGCCGTAGGCCAACGCCGAGGCG
>JAVHNW010000294.1:0-1951 GCA_036169755.1 bacterium
CTGACAGAATCCGCCGCGCTCTACACCGCCGGGCTGGCCCTGCCCGCGCATCCGCGCGCCGCGCAGTGGCGCCGCCTGGGCAAAAAATGGCTGAACTGGTGTTTTGCCCATCAGTTTGATGAAGACGGTGAGTACATCCAACATTCCACCAATTATCAGCGCCTGGCGCTGCGCACCGCTCACTGGGTTTTTGAAATTGCCGCCGCTGAATTTGACCCCTTTTTGCCAGTTTTGCAAAAAGCCGCGCGCTGGCTGGAGCAGCGCAGCGACCCGCAGACCGGGCGCGTCTGTAACCTGGGCGCCAACGATGGCGCCAACATTCTGCCCCTCAGCAGCGCCGCTTTTGACGATTTCCGCCCCATCTTGCGGGCCTGGAACCTTCAGCGCGAACCCGCGCCCGCCGCCTGGCATCAACTGCGCGTCAAACGCTACACCAGCCGCCCCTCGCACGCCGACCACCTGCACCTCGACTTGTGGCTGAACGGCCTCAACCTGGCGCTCGACCCCGGCACATTTTTCTACAACGCCGCCCCGCCCTGGGACAACGCCCTGACCAGCGCCCTGGTTCACAACACGCTGACGGTGGATGGCCGCGACCAGATGACTCGCGCCGGGCGCTTTCTCTACCTCGATTGGGGAATCTCGCGCTGGCTGGATGAGCAAAGCGCCGAAAGCGAAGCCTACGCCCGCCTGGGCCTGATTCACCGCCGAAAAGTGGAAACGCTGCCCGGCGGCTGGCGTGTGCGAGACGAGGCAATTTTCACCCGCCCTGGGCGGCCCCGCCGTTTGCGTTTGCATTGGCTGTTGGCCGACCTGCCCTGGCAGTTTTCCGCGCTGGAAAACGGCGCGGCCCTGACTTTGCAGGCGCCGTTTGGCGCCATCCTCATTCGGATGCAGGCCAGCCTTCCGGCGCAGTTCAGCCTGTTCCGCGCCGGGGAAAATAGGCTGGCCTCGCCCCCCGATTCGGCTCAGCCCGCCGCTGAGAGTATTCGCGGCTGGTTTTCGCCGACCTACGCCGTCAAACGCCCCGCGCTTTCGCTGGCGCTGGAGGTCGAATCGGCGCAAACAATGCAGTTTGTCACCAGCTTCAGCCTGCAGCCTGGCGCATGACCCGCCTTTCTCCTTTCATTTTTTATCCTTTATCCCTTCTCCCATGCATATTCTCCTCATTCACCAGGCTTTTGCCGCGCTCCATGAAGCGGGCGGAACTCGCCACCACGAGCTGGCGCTCTTTTTGGCGTCACGTGGTCATCAGGTGACGGTCATCGCCTCGCCAGTGTCGTATCTCACCGGGGCAGAAAGCGCCACCCGCCAGGAATCGCTCCCTTCAACGGAAAGCGGCCCCGGCGGCGTGCGAGTCCTGCGCGCCTACACCTATCAGGCGCTGCATAAATCTTTTTTCCACCGCCTGCTGGCTTTTTTCTCTTTCATGATTTCCTCGTTTTTTCTGGGCCTGGGCGTCAAAAACGTGGACGTGGTTTGGGGCACCTCGCCGCCGATTTTTCAGGGAGTGACCGCCTGGGCGCTGGCGCGGCTGAAAGGCGCCAGGTTTTTGTTTGAAGTGCGCGACCTGTGGCCGGATTTTGCGATTGCCATTGGCGTCTTGAAAAGCCCTTTGCTGATAAAACTTTCGCTGTGGCTGGAGCATTTTCTCTACCGCCGCGCCGACCGGGTGATGGTTAACAGCCCGGCTTATGTTGCGCATGTGCTGGCGCGCGGCGCGCGCGCGGTGGATTTGCTGCCGAATGGCGCCGACCCGGCCATGTTCAACCCGCTGGATGGCGGCTACGCTTTTCGCAGCAAACACGGGCTGAAAAATAAATTTGTGGCGCTCTACGCCGGGGCGCACGGCATTTCCAATGATTTGGGTGTGGTTTTGCAGGCCGCCGCCCTGCTGAAAGAGGAGCCGCGCCTGCAAATCATTTTGCTGGGCGATGGCAAGGAAAAATCG
>JAVHNW010000295.1:0-1946 GCA_036169755.1 bacterium
CCAAAAACCCAATCCTCTTCAACATTGCCACGCTTTACGTGGAAACCGTCCGCGGTATTCCACTGGTGGTACTTTTGCTCTACATCGCCTTCGCGCTGATGCCCCTGCTGGTGGATGCGCTCAACGCCATCGGAATTACATCCAGCCTGCGAGACGTGCCGATGGAAGCCCGCGCCATCATCGCCCTGGCGATTGGCTACGGCGCCTACGAAGGCGAAGTTTTTCGCGCGGGCATTCAATCCATTGGCAAAGGTCAAATGGAAGCGGCCAAATCACTTGGCATGAACTATTTTCAGGCCATGCGCTTTGTGATTCTTCCCCAGGCCATTCGCCGCGTTTTGCCGCCGCTCGGCAATGATTTCATTTCCCTGTTGAAAGATTCCTCGCTGGCAACCGTTCTCGCCGTGGACGAATTGACTCAGCTGGGGCGTCTGCGCCGGGCCAGCACCTTTCGCGTGCTGGAAACCTTCAACCTGATGGCTTTTCTCTACCTGGCGATGACCCTCGTCCTTTCTGGCGCAGTCGGCTGGCTGGAACGGCGCATGAAAATTGTCGAATAGAAAACGAAAAACCGGCGAAAATTCGCCGGTTTTTTCTTCTTAAACGAAAACCCCGCTCGTGCCGTGTGCCATAAAGTTCTGAACCTGCAAAAGCAGGTCGGGCCCCTGCCCGAAACATTCGCCTTGGCCGAAGCCTATCGCGTCTGTCCCGTGAGATTGGAACCCAGTTGATGAGTGTTGGCCCAGAACCGCTGAAGATGGCATCGCGTACACAGCAGGGCAAATTCCTTATACCACAATTCCTGCCTGGGCGGGGAGAGGGGCCGAAAAAACCGCAATCTACAATCTCCTCTGTGGTAACTAACGTTATAATATCGTTTCAGATTTTTAGATGGTTTCATCGGGCAAGCCCCCGGCTTTATTCTCCGAGGAGATTTTATGAATGAACTCAAAAAAACTTTTGCGCTTTTGCTCATGTTCATTTTGATTGTTTTTACGCTGGAACAAATCAAAGTTGGCGACGAATCTTTCATCTACTTTCCGTCCCATTTTTATTTTCTGGTGGTCTTCGCCGTGCTGACTTCCGTCAGCGTACCCAACCTGCGCTGGATGAGTTTCGGCGCGCTGCTCACCTTTTGGGGATCTATTTTTGTTCTTATCGCCTATCTCTATCTTTTGCGCCAGGGCATGGGTTACTTACAGGTGACTGTGATTGAGGCGGTTTTCCTGTCTGTGGCGATTTGGATTGCCTATCAGCTTAATGTCCAAATGTCGGCCTCCGAGTCAATTATGGCCGCGCTGGCCTCTTCCACCTACCCGAATCACACCCTGGAACTGGCTAACGCTACCCCCCAGGTGGAGATTGAAATGAATCGCTCGCGCCGCCACAGCCGCCCGCTCAGCCTGGTAATTTTATCGCCCGAGAAAATTCAGACCGACCCGAGCCAAAAAGCCTACAGCACCTTGCGAGAAGATTTATTGCGCCAATTTATCCACGCCCGCATCGGACAGGTGATCGCCATCCACGCGCGCGAAACTGACATCATCATGCGCGACCATGAGGGAAAATTCATCCTGTTGTGCCCCGAAACCCAGCGCGAAAGCTCTGCCTTGATGGCGCAGCGCATTCAGGCGGCGATTGATGAAACCATGGGTGCTGCCATGGCCTGGAGCGTCTCCTCTTTTCCAGATGAGGCGCTTACATTTGATGAGTTGGTTCAAAAAGCCAAACAAGGGCTGCCCGACGTGGACACTACGGCGCAAGCCGCACTGGTTGAGGGGTAAATTTTTATGGCGGCGGTTCAAAATCCTGGTTTTGCCTGGGTGCGTAAATTTGACCCTAAAAAGCGCATCTTCGTCGGCGCCTCCTATCTGGTGCTAAAACGTCTCTTCGACCTGACCGTTTTGGCGGTCACGGCAATTTTCTGGCTGCCGCTGATGGGGCTG
>JAVHNW010000296.1:0-1937 GCA_036169755.1 bacterium
GCGATGAGCAGAGTGCGCTGCTGCCAGAGCGCGCCCGCAGCGACATTGAGCGCGTCCACGCCTATGCCCAACATTTGGGCGGGCTGATTAACGATGTAATTGACCTGGCCACCAGCGGCGCTGGGCAGCTTCGCCTGCAATACGAGGCGGTGGACCTGGCTGAAACCCTGCGCCTGGTAGCCGAGAGCGGCGCCCAACTGGCGCAAGATAAAGGGCTGGCCTGGCGCGCCGACTTTCCCGATGGGCCGCTCTGGGTGTGGGGCGACCGTACTCGTCTGCGCCAGGCCGCCATCAACCTGGTCAGCAACGCGGTCAAGTTCACCACGCGCGGAGAGGTGCGGCTTTCCCTTTTGCGGAAGGACGGGCGGGCGCGGGTGGAAGTATGCGACACGGGCCTGGGTATTCCGCCCGAAGAACAGGAATACATTTTCGAGGCGTTCCATCGCTCTGAGCGCAGCGTTTCGGATGGTTACCCCGGCCTCGGTCTGGGGCTTTCGATTTGCAAAACCCTGGTGGAAATGCACGGTGGAAAAATCGGCTTTTTTTCCAGCGGCAGGGCGGGGGAAGGCTCTCAGTTTTGGCTGACTCTGCCGGAAATCGTGCCTCAGACGCGGCAGCCTTCTGCTGTTGACTCGTCCTCTGCGCCAAAAAATATCCTGTTTCTCTTTCAGTCGCCGGTAGACCGGAACAACCTGAAGGAGCGTTTGCGCCTGCAAGGCGTGCAGCTCTTCGAGGCCCCGCTTAATAAACCCGCCGAATGGCAGTCACTTTTGGCCGTCTCGCCGCTGGATGCGATTGTGCTGGACATCGAAAACGAATCCAAGCTGGCCTGGCGCGCCATGCGAATCATCAAAAGCCTGCCTTCTGCCCAGAACCTCCCCATTCTTTTTTACAACGCCTCGCCGCAGGGGGAATCACTCCTCAGCCTGGACTACCTGACCAAGCCGATTGACCCCGAAGCCTTGCTGCGCGCTCTGGATGAGAACATCTCCCTCAGCAAAACCCCGGCCCAGACTGTGCGCACGTTTCTGGTGGTGGATGATGACGTGAACGCGCTGGAAATGCACACCCGCATCCTGCGCCTGCACAGCGCATCCAACCGCGTATTGGTGGCGCAAAACGGGCGCGAGGCCCTCAAGATTTTGCTCAAAGAGAAAATTGACCTGGTGCTGCTCGACCTGCAAATGCCCGAAATGGATGGCTTTGCCGTGCTGCAGGCCATGCGCGAAGCCCCCTGGACGCACAGCATTCCGGTAATTGTGGTCACGGGCAGAGAGCTGGCTGAAGAAGACCTGAAGCGCCTCAATGAAGGTGTCGCCGCCGTGCTGCAAAAAGGCCTGTTTGGCATGGATGAAACCGTGGCGCACATCGCTTCTGCCCTGGAGCGAAAACGCCGCCTAAGCCTGGACGCGCAGCGGCTGGTGCGGCAGGCCATGCTGTACATTCATCAAAAATATGCCCAGCCGCTCACCCGCTCGGATATTGCCGGGCAGGTCAATATCGCCGAAGACTATCTCACCTTCTGTTTTCGGCAGGAGATGGGCATGACACCCATTAAATACCTTCAGCGTTATCGCATCAATCAGGCCAAGATTTTGTTGAAAAAGACGCAGCGCAGCATTGCGGAGATTGCGCTGGAAGTTGGCTTCGCTGATAGTGGGTACTTTACCCGCATTTTCCACCGCGAAACTGGTCTTTCACCCGAAAACTTCCGCAACGCCTGACCTTTGCTTGGGTGGGCGGTAGAATCTTAATTCTCTCTTTTGTCCAAAGCCTTCGCGCTTTTCTCCAAACCTGGGGAGGCTGAATTCATACAATGTAGTTGAGCAACGTTTTGTTGTTCAAGAACACAATTCATTTTCACCCCCTGCTTCACAAGGAGAAATTCCGATGTCAAAGAAAATGTTTTCCCTTTTGAGCCTGTTGGTGGTTTTCGC
>JAVHNW010000297.1:0-9972 GCA_036169755.1 bacterium
GACGGCATCGCCCATAAATTTATCGAGCGTGCCTTCCTCTTCCAAAATGGCCTGGGCAGCGATGTCGAGATAACTGTTGAGCACCTGAAAAACTTCCTCGGCCTGGTGCGTTTCGCTGAAAGAGGTGAAGCCCGAAAGGTCGGCAAACAGCATGGTTACAGTGGCGCGCGCGCCGTCCAATTGCAGGTTGCCAGCGTTGGAAAGCAGGCGGTCGCGCACGCGTGGGGCGACTACGCGCCCAAAGGTTTGGCGCAAAACCTCGCGCTCTTTTTCAATTTTTCGGGTTTCTGTCAGGTCTTCAAAGACAATGGTTGCGCCTTTGGTCGCCAGGTGGGCGTCTTTGAGCGGCGAGGCCGAAAGGCGCAGCACCAGGTCGCCGCGTGTTTCGCTGTGCGGCGTGAGTTCCGAAAGATGTGTGGTTATCCCGTTCAGCAAAACATCTCCGGCGATGGTTTCGAGGGCGATTCCGGGCAGCGCCTCGCCGAGGGGTTTACCGAGCGCCTTCAGCAGCGTGACCCCCAAAATCTCTTCGGCGGCGTGGTTGAACAGGGTGATTTTGCGGTTAATATCGGTGGTGATGATGCCGGTGGCGACAGAGGCAAAAATATCGTCCATCAAACTTTTCATTTCCAGCGTCTCATCCAGCGTGCGGCGCAAGTTAACGAACAGGCGGGCATTTTCCAACGCCAGCGCCGACTGCCCGGCTACGGCGCCGAGAAATTCCAGGTCATCGCTGGTGTAGGGTTCGCCAGAACGGCGCGGGCCGAGCGCCAGAAAGCCATTTAGGCGGCCTTCGTAGCGCAGCGGCACGAAAACCTGGCAGCCCAATGTTTTGATGGAAGCCAGTTCTGGCGGAAGGTCGCGCTCTGGTGAAAGCCAAAACGGCGACTGGCGGCTGGCGAGTTTTTGCGGCAGGGCGTCTTCCACGCGGAAGCTTTGTTTCAGCCGTTGACCAGCGGCGTGCGGCAGGTAAATTTGCTGGTCATCCTGAAAGAGGAAGACCACAAATTTTTCGGGTGAAAGGGCATTGTTGAGTTCGCTTTCCAGCAGGCTGAGCGTGCGCTCCAGGTTGGGCGTGTTTACCAGGTCGTTGGAAAGGCGGCTGAGAATGCGGCGATAATCGGCCTGCGAGCGGTAAAAAAGCCGGTCAATGGCGCGCTGAATGAAATCGCGCAGGGGCAGCAGGCCCAGCACCATCACCAGCAAATACGAGGCAACGATAAACGGGTCACCGGCCTGAATTGTTTGCTGAAAAAGAAGCGAGGCCCCGGTCAGCAGCAGAAAAAAAACGGCCAGCGCCGCGCCGGTGGTCAGCACATACGTCAGCGCGCGCCCCAGCCAGCGGTCAACATCCAGCAGGCGATAGCGCAAAATGGCGTACATCACTGCCAGCGGCAGCAAAATCAGCGGGGGAAAAAGCAACTCGGCGCGAAATTCAGGAATTTGCCCCTGAAAAACAATCGGGATGAAGTAAAAAATGACGATGGGTAAAAAGGCCAGAGTTGCGCCAAAAATAATCACCCGGCTCTGCTGACGCACCATGGCCGAGGCGTTGCCCAATACGCGCCCGACCAGGAAAATGCCGAAGAGCAACATGCCGGTCAGAATGAAAATGTAGCCCCAGCGCCACGAGTCGATGTAACTCCAGGCTGTCGGCGGCAGGAGAATCGTGCGGGCAATCCAGGCGGCGATGACCAGCCCGGCGGCCAGCGCCAGGTAGGGCAGACGCGGCCAGCGGCGCACCAGGCGCACTTCCTGCGGAAAAACCAGCGCCAGGTAGGTTAGCGAAGCCCCGGCCAGCGGCAGGCTCAGCCCCCACAGCAGCACGGCGTGATGGGTGGTGTTCATGTCCAAAAAAGTGGTGGTCAGAAGACAGACCGCCGCGTTGAAAATGACAAAGGCGCGCGTGGGGCGAAAATCTGGGCGCAGGCGGTAGGCCCACAGGCCGATTCCCAAAAAGGTGATTCCCACCAGGTAGGGCACAATAAACAGGGTGATTAAATCTCCCAGGCTGGGGCGAATCAACAAAAACGGCAGGGTGAAGCGCCGATTCATCGAGGCGCGGAAAAAGGTCACCATGAAGGTTTGGCCGCTGTCCAGGCCGAGAATTTGCTGGATTTGCCCGCTGTCAGCGACAGCCTGCCCATTGATGGCAACCAACTGGTCGGACCATAAAATCCCCATCGTGGTGGCCGGCCAGGTATCGTGCATAATCTGGCTGACGATGTTGTTTGGTTCGAGCAAAACGCCCAAAAATGGGCTGTGATACCAGTTCCAGGCCCAAAGCGGCGTCAAAATCAACATGGACAGTGAAAGGGCAACCGCCGCCAGCGGCAGCAGGTGGGCGCGCCAATCTTTACGAATCAGGGCAAACATGGGAAATTCTCCTGCTTTCATTATACTCAATGAAATTTTCTGTGCGATATAATACCGGCCATGTCCCCTTTTTACACCCGCAACGGCGATGAAGGCACAACGGTCGTACTTGGCGAAGGCCGTGTGACCAAATTTGACCCGCGCATCGAGGCCCTGGGCGCAGTGGATGAAGCCACCGCCGCCATCGGCCTGGCGCGCGCCACCTGTCAGGCGCAGCCCAGCGCCCCCATCCTGCTGGAAGTTCAGCGTGACCTGTACCGGCTGATGGCCGAGGTCGGCGCCACGCCCGAAAATCAGGCCAGGTTTCGCGCCATAGACGCCAGCCGCGTTGCCTGGCTGGAAACACAAAGTGACGCGCTCGAAAAAAGTGTAGAAATGCCGCGCGAATTTATTCTGCCCGGCGAGCGTCCCGCCAGCGCCACGCTGGCCCTGGCGCGCACCGTCACCCGCCGCGCCGAGCGCCGCGTGGTGGAACTTTTTCACGGCGGCGGGCTGGAAAACCTGCAACTGCTGGCCTACCTCAACCGGCTCTCCTCCTTGCTCTTCGTGCTGGAACTGGTGGAAAATGCCGAGGCCGGAGCGCAGACCAAAACCGCCAAGAAAAAGCCATGATAGGAACCCTCATCAACATCGCCGCGATTGTGGCGGGAAGTTTTATCGGCATTTTTTTCGGCGCGCGCCTGCCAGAACGATTGAAGGAAACTGTCGTCAACGGCATGGGGCTGTTTACCGCGGCCATCGGCCTGCAAATGTTTTTCCAAACCAGCAACGCGCTGATTGTGCTCGGCGCACTGATTCTCGGCGCTCTGCTGGGCGAGTGGTGGCGCATCGAAGATGGCCTCGCCCGCCTGGGTGAATGGCTCGAAAAACGCTTCTCCGGTGAAAGCGCCGGAAGCTCCAGCCGTTTCGTGCGTGGTTTTTTGGCCGCCTCCCTGCTGTACTGCACCGGCCCCATGGCGATTCTTGGCTCCATTCAAGACGGCCTGACCGGCAACTATCAGACGCTCGCCATCAAATCGGTGCTGGATGGTTTCATTTCCATCGCTTTTGCTTCCACCCTGGGCATTGGCGTGCTTTTTTCGATTTTTCCGGTGGGAATTTACCAGGGCAGCATCAGCCTGCTGGCAGGAATGCTGCAAAGCCTGCTCAGCGAGGCCATGATTACAGAGATGACCGCCACCGGCGGCGTGATTCTGTTTGGGCTGGGGCTTTCCAGCCTGCTGGAAATTAAAAAAATCCGCGTGGGAAATTTCTTGCCCGCCCTGGCTATCGCCCCGCTGATTGTCTGGCTGCTGGCGAAATAGCAAAAAAAAGGTGGAAGCCGCAACTGGCTTCCACCTTTTTTGATTCTGACGACAAAACTACTTTCCTGCCGCCGCCAACGCCGCCTCAATCGCCGTTTGGAAAGCGCCAATTGGCTGAGCGCCCTCGAACAGCGTGCCGTTGATGGTGAAGGAGGGCGTGGCTTTCACGCCCGCCTGCTGACCATCCGCGCCATCCTGCGTCACCTGGTCGGCATATTTATTGCTGTTGAAACAGTCGTTGAACTGCCCCATATCCAGGCCAATTTTTTCCGCAAAAGCGACAATTTTTCGGTCGTTGAAGTTGCCCGCATTCTCGCCGTTTTGATTGGCGAAAATGATGTCGTGCATCTCCCAGAATTTCCCCTGGTCACCGGCGCAGTAGGCCGCCTCAGCGGTGCGGCGCGATTCTGGGCCGATAAATTCGCCATACGACCGGTAGATGAAGCGCACTTTACCGGTGGCTATAAAAGCGTCAATCAACTGCTGCTCGGTTTGATTGCTGAAGTTGGCGCAGTAGGGGCATTGAAAATCGGAATATTCAATGATGGTCACGGGGGCATTTTTATCGCCCATCGTGTTGAAATCCACCATCGGGCGGGTTTTCACCGCGGGGGTAACAATTTCACCAATCGGCTTGAAATTCGACCAAATCAGCGCCGCCGCTACCAGCAGCGCGCCGAGAATGATGATGGAACCAATAATCAGCCGCTGGCTCTGCGCCTGCTTCTGGCGCTTTTCGCGCAAATCCTGACGTTTGCTCATGTGTTTTCTCTCTTTCTCTTGAATAAGTGAGGAAATTTTCCCATGTTCAACGTCTTTTGTAAAGCCAGGCCAGATAAGAGTTGGATTAATGCGCACCGGGTTTTCGCTTTGCAAAATGTTAATACCGTTTCTTAAAAAATCATGCTATCATCAGCGAATATGAACCCTGCCAACGAAAAAATCCTCATTGTATGCGCCGACCCGGATGTGTGTGATTTGCTTGGTCGCCAGGCGCTGCAGCCGCTTGGCTACAAAATCAGCCTGGCAGCGGACGCGGGCGCGGCGATTCGTCAGGCGCTGCAAACCCAGCCGGATGTCATTATTGCCGATTTGGATTTGCCCGGCCTGAGCGGCAAGGATTTGTTGGTGGCGCTTTCCTCGCAGGGCATCACCCCGCCGGTCATTGTCACCGCCCAAAAAGGCGATGAGCCGAAAGTGATTCAGGCTTTCCGCCTGGGCGCCTCCGATTATCTCCTGCATCCCATCCGCGAAGCCGAGGTCGTTTCGGCGGTGGAGCGCGCTCTCAAACAAGTGCGCAACTCACGCGCCCGCCAAAAATTGGACGCGCAATTAAACAGCGCCAACGCCCAACTGCAGCGCAAAGTGCGCGACCTGACGGCAATTTTCTCGGTTGGCCGCGCCGTGATCTCAATTACCGACCAGCGCCTCCTGTTTGAAAAATTGGTGGAAGCCGCCCTGGCCGTCACCGCCGCCGACATGGCCTGGCTGACCCTGAAAGACGAAAAATCCAAGGCCTTTTCACTCGTCTCGCAGCGTAAACTGCCAGAGGCCTGGGCCAAAAAAATCAATCAGCCGATGGACGATGGCCTGGGGACGCTGGTCGCCATGTCTGCCGAAAGCCTCAGCATTCATGGCAGCGCCCTGGCAAAGTTCAAATTTTCGGCGCTGGGCCAGGCCGCCCTGGTGACGCCCATCAAAGTGCGGCAGGAAGTTATCGGCCTGCTGACGGTCGCCCGCCGCGCCGAGCAGCCCTTCGATGCCGAACAACAATCCCTGCTCGAAGCCATTGCAGATTACGCCTCCATCTCCCTGGTCAACACGCGCCTGTTCCGCGCCCTGGCCGAATCCGCCGAGGCTGCCCAGGCCGGGGAGCGCCGTAAAAACGAAGCGCTGCAAATTTTGCGGCATGACGCCCAAACGCAAGTGCAAGCCGCCTCCTATCCGCTGGAAGTGGTATTGTCAGAAAAAGCGGGAACGCTGACCCCCGAACAAAAACAGGCGCTTGCCGCGGCGCAAGACGCGCTGAAAAAACTGGCTTTTTCGCTCAGCCAGCAGGCCACGCAGCCCAAACGCTGAAAGTTTTTGCCGCCATGCCCCCCATGAATTTGATTCTGCTCGCCATGGAAGCCTCGCCAACCCTCTCCCTTTTGGAGCGGGCCTTGCGCGCTTCGGGCTACGGCGTGGCTCTGGCTGCCGATACCGGCACGCTGGAACGGGTGCTGGCAGAAACCTCGCCCGCGCTGCTGGTCATTCACGAAACGCTGAAAGGTCAGAGCGGCCTCGAGCTGGCGCGGAACACGCTGGAGCGCTTTCCCACCCTGCCGGTGATTCTCTTCGCCGACCACGACAACGCGGCGCTGATGAAACAGTGCATGAAAGCCGGGCTGAGCGACTTTCTGGCGCCGCCCCTGCGCATTGACGAAATTGTCGAAGCCATTCAGCGCAGCCAAAAACGCGCCGAACAAACCGGCGACTGGGTGCGGCGTGAAGTGCGCCGCTCAACCGCCTCGCTCGAACAGCGCGTCAACGAAATGGAAACAATGCTGAAGTTGGGCCGCACCATCAACGGCTCACTGGATGAAGACAGCGTTCTGACCAGTGTCGTCGTCGCCGCGGTGGAATTAACCGGCGCCGAAGAAGGCCAACTGCTGCTGCTGGATCAGCAAAGCGGCGACTTGTACATGCGCGCCGGACGCAATTTTGAAGAAAATTTTGCGCGCGCATTTCGCCTGCCCGTCAAAGACAGCATGGCCGGGCAGGTTGTTCACAGCGGACAGCCGCTTTCTTTTTGTGAAGATTCCCCCAATAAAATCAAAACCTCCTACCTGGTCTACTCGCTGGTTTATGTGCCCCTGATGACGCAGGGGCAGGTGATTGGCGTGCTGGGCGTGGATAATCGCCAGAACAAGCGTCCGTTTACCCAACACCACGAGGTTTTGATGGGCGTCCTGGCCGATTACGCGGTGATTGCCATTCAAAACGCGCAGGCCTACCAAAAAATCGAAAATGAACACGCCAAACTGGAGACCACCCTTTCCAGCGTGCAAGACGGCATTTTGCTGCTGGACGAAAATCAGCATGTTTTGTTGATGAATCCGGCAGTGCGGCGAATTTTTGGGCTGGGCAATCAAGATTTCAGCGGAAAACTCGTCTTCGAGGTCATTCAGCACCACGAATTTGCCGGAATGCTGGCCTCTCTCAGCGAGAATCCGCTCAAACGCTACGAGATTAGCCTCGACGATGGGCAAATCTTCAACTGCCAGCACGCGCCCATCCCCGAAATTGGTTCGGTGGTGACGCTGGAAGATATTACTCACCTGAAAATGCTCGACCGGCTGAAGAGTGATTTCATCCACACCATCTCGCACGACCTGCGCTCCCCGCTGACGGCGATTATGGGCTATGTGGAGTTGCTGGAGCGGGTTGGCCCGTTGAATGACCAGCAAAAATTATTTATCCGCAACGTGCAAAATAGCACCCAAAATATCACCGCGCTGGTGAATGACCTGCTCGACCTGGGGCGGATTGAATCGGGTTTTGACGACCGCAAAGATGAAGTTGCGCTGGAAACCATTCTGCGCTACACGCTGGAGAATCTCAACCAGCAAATCATTGAAAAACGCCAGGTGCTGGCGCTGAATGTTGAGCCGAACCTGCCCGCCGTGCGCGGCAACCCGCTTCGACTGCGGCAAATGGTGGATAATTTACTGGTGAACGCAGTCAAGTACACGCCCGTGGGCGGTTCCATTACGGTTGATCTGCGCAGCGATGACGGCCAGGTCATTTTTGAAGTGGCCGATACGGGCATTGGCATTCCGGCGGCAGACCAGGCGCACGTTTTTGAAAAATTCTACCGGGCTGCCAACGCGCCCAAAAACGCCCCAGGCACGGGCCTGGGGCTGGCGATTGTCAAATCCATTGTGGAAAACCATCAGGGGCGGATTTGGCTGGAGTCGAGCGCCGAGCGGGGCAGCAAGTTTACGGTTGTTCTGCCCGCCTACGCTGCGGCGGGAAATTCAGCGCTTAGCTGACGCGGTTGACATCCATCACATACTGCCACCAGTTGTTGGCAACGCCGTTGCTGCGTCCGGCGGTTTTGGGCAAATGGTTGAGCCACCAGCGATGATGTTCGCGCATGTCGCCGCTGCCCCACTCGGCGGCGGTGACGGTTTTGACCACTCCCTTGAAAGTGGGAAAGTTGTACCAGTCATCGCAGCGGCTTTGCACCGGGGTCGGGTTGTTCCAGTCGTAATCGCTTTGGCTGTTGGGGGCAAAATGGATGCTGCCGCATTCGGCCTGGCCGGGATGGCTTTTTTCGCAGCGGGTGAATTTTTGCCAGAGATTGCTTTCGGCTTTGGCGCGCGCGTAGACTCTTTCGAGAATGGATTCGGTGCGATGGCCGAAAGATTCCAGCATTTCGCCCACTTTACGCTCGTAAGAAAATCCCATGATGACGAAGCGGCGCGGACAGCTGGCGGTATTGGGCAGCGGGTTGGAATTGCACCAAAAAGCGCCCAGCCCGCCCATGCTCGATTCGTACAACCCGGCCAGCGGAAAGGCAAATATCCAAACTTCGTCAATCTGATTGGTGGCAACTTTGTTGAGAATGTCAAAGCGCTTCAGCAGGTCGTTGTAATCAATCTGGTCGGGCTGATGAATGGCAGCGGGGCTGCGCTGCGCGGCGGCGTATGTTTGCGCCGTGTAGCGAAACCCGTCCGCCTTGAGCGGAAATTCATTTAGTTCCACCCGTTGAACAATTTGATAGCGCGCCAGGCCGCCGCTGGTTTCCAAAATATCAGCCAGGAACCCGGCGGCGAGTTCTTCCGGGCGCTGCCAGTTCATCTTCTGCGAGAGTTTTTGCCCGCTGACGGGGTCAACGATTGGGTCGAAGATCAGCATCAACACCCGGCGTGAGATGATTAGCGCCGGCTCAATGGATGGAACAATCGGCTGGGCAGGCGTGACCGGCGCGGGGGCGGGTTTGATTCCAAACAGCGCTTTCAAAAAATCGAGCAGGGCGTTGGCCATGTTTCCTCGGCTTTCACGGGTCAGGGCAATTTATCGGCGAAATAAACCTGGCCGTTGATGAAAAGGAAAAGTGATTTATTGGGGCTGAGGGCGGTGGCGGTAATCGGGACATCCGCTGGCAGCGGGTCGGTTTTGCCGGGGCGGGCGCGCAGCTGATTTTGTAATTCGAGCGTGCGCGGCGCAAAGCGGAAAACAGCGCGGGTGAAAGGTTCCAGCATCGCCAGCGCCGGGTCGGGCGCGCCGGTGAATTGAATCTGGCTGAAAATGCCGTCTGCCAGGGTGGAGCCGCTGGCGAAACCAGCGCGGGTATCCACCAGCGTGGCCGGGTTGCTGCAATGGGTGGGTGAGGATGAAATACGGCTGAGCGTGCACATCGTCAGGTGGCCGTCCTGGTGCAGAACGTACAGGTCATCGCCATTGACGGCCATGCCGAGCGCGTCTTTCATATCTGGCACGTCGCCCTTAAAGTAGAAGGTGGGCGGGTCGGGAAAGTTAACTCCGGCCTGGCCGTAATAAAACCAGATGGCGCTGTTTTGCGGGTCGAGCAGGTAGAGCGTTCCCGCATCGTAGGCCATATCGGCGACACCTTTCCAGCCGACATTGGGTGGCTGCAGGCGGGCGGCGATTGGCGCTTCGCCGGGGATGCAGTAGAGCAGATTGGCGGCGGCGTCCACGCCCATCAGGGTGATGCTGTTGGGGGTGGTGCGCGGCAGGGCGATGATGTCTACCAGCGGGCCGACACTGATTTCGCCGTAGCTGCCGGGGCCGCAGTCAAATTCCTGAAGTTCGTATGCGCTGCCGTTTAATGCGCCGCGCAGAACGCTGCCGTCTACATCATTGAGCAGATACAGGTCAATATCCGAGGCGGCCATGTGCGTGACTCGCAGCCTGGCGTTGAGCGGCGCGCCAAAGGCCGGACGAAAATCCACCCGTTTGATGCGGTCGAGGCTGTCGAGCGCATTTTGCGCTTCTTCGCGCAGGCGGCGCGAATCGGCGGTTTCTTGATAGGTTTCGGCTTTATCCAGCCAGTCGAGGCTGGCTTTCCAGCGCACGCGCAGTTCTGCCGGGTCGCTGGTGTGGAGGGTTTGCATGGCGGCTTCGATGGCGTGGTTGTAGTAACTTTGGTATTGCGCCGGGCGGCCTTTTTCGCTGTAAATGACCAGCGCCATCGTCAAAATGAGAACGGGAACCACCAGCGCGGCGAAAACCATCCACGAGCTGGAAGCCGGATTTTCGCTTTCGTCACCGCCGGGCAGCAGGC